>JBHEPC010000262.1:0-4164 GCA_046260475.1 Candidatus Krumholzibacteriia bacterium
TCGCCGCGGCTGGCGACCACCGCGACGATCCTGGTCGGCAGTTCGCCCGCGGCGATCTTCGCCAGGAAGTTCTCCAGGGTGCGGCCGCTGCCCGACAGCAGCACCGCCAGGCGCGCGGGCTCGCTCATGCGTCGTCCTTTCGGGCCGCGGCCAGTTCGGCGGCCAGCCGCTGCAGCACCCGCCGGTGGGCGGCGAAGGCCACCGGGCCGGGGGGCGCATCCGGCGGGTAGAACCCCACCGCGTCGGCGTCGTCGCCGGCCTGCAGCTGTCCCCCGGTCTCCTCGGCCCGGTAGAACACCACCAGCACCGGCCGGTCCGGAGGCAGCAGGCCCGTCTCCACGGCGTAGAGCCCGGTCAGGCGTACCTCCAGGCCCGTTTCCTCGCGGGCCTCGCGCACCGCGGTCTGCTCGGCCGACTCGTCCCACTCCATGAAGCCCGTGGGCAGGGACCACAGGCCCCGGCGCGGCTCGAAGCAGCGCCGCACCAGGCAGACCGCGTCCCCGCGCAGGAGCACCACCCCGGCGCCGGGCGCCGGGTTCAAATACTGGACGAACCCGCAGGCAGGGCAGATGGGGCGCTCGGCCCCGCCTTCGAGCCGCCGCTCCAGGCGTTCGCGGCAGCGAGGGCACCAGGTGAAGACGTGGTCCGCGGCGCTCATGGCCGTCCCCGTTCCCGGCTGCGCCGCGGTCCGCGCGCGAGCACGAGCCCGGTCCACAGCAGCGCCGCCGCGGCCACCGGTCCCGTGCCCAGGCGCAGGAACAGGCTGTCGGCCCGGCCCGGGGCGATGGCCGCCTGCACCACGCCGCGGCGGCCCAGGTCCAGCTCGCCCAGCAGGCGACCCCGGTCGTCGCAGATCAGGCTGATGCCGTTGTTGGCCGCGCGCACCACCGGCACGGCGCACTCGACCGCGCGCACGCGCGCCAGGACCGCGTGCTGCCGGGGGCCGGCCGACCGGCCGAACCAGCCGTCGTTGGTGATCACCATGAGGCAGCGGCCGCCCCGGCCCACCGCGTCCCGGGCCAGGTGGCCCAGGATCGACTCGAAGCAGATCATCGCCGCGAAGGGGAAGGCGCCCCGGTCGGTGCCCAGGACGATGGGCTGGGCAGGGGGCCCCGGCGTCCACTCGGCCTGGCCCACGTCCACCTTGGCCAGAAAAGGCAGCCAGCGGCTGAAGGGCATGGCCTCGCCGACGGGCAGCAGGTGGTGCTTGGCGTAGCGGTCCTGGAGCATCCCGTCGGCGGTGAACAGGCCCGACGAGTTGTAGGTCAGCACCTCGCCCGACGGGTCGCGGGTGGCGTCGGGAAAACCGGCGAACAGGGGGATGCCCGCCTTGCGCACCACACCACGGGTCCAGGCCAACAGCGGCGGGTCGTGGCGCACGTACGCCGGCACGGCGGTCTCGGCCCACACCACGAGCTCGGCGCCGCGCCCGGCGGCGGCCACGGTCAGGGTCTCGTAGGGGATCTTCGTGGAATCGATGCGGGCCTTGTCCCACTTGTCCGCCAGGGCGACGTCCGCCTGCACCGCCGCCACGACCAGAGGCACCGTGCGCAGGGAATCGCCCGCGGTGCCCAGCAGCGCGACCACCGCCCCCACCCCGGGCTCCCCCGCCGCCCGCAGCAGCCCCTGCAGGGGCGTGCCCGCCACCGCGGCGCCGCTGAGGCACCAGCTGAAGGCCAACTCGCCCCGGCTGCGCAGCAGCTCCATGGCCACCCACAGCACCGGCAGCAGCAGCACCGCCCGGTCCACGCCCAGGCGGCGCCGCAGGCGCCCGAAGGCCCAGCCCACCGCCAGGTAGAACAGGGAGACGTAGAAGATCGTGACGACGGCCTGGACGTGCTTGAGGGCGGCGAAGGGGATGGTCTTGGCGGGCACCAGCAGGAAGAGCCAGGACAGCAGCGTCCCCTGGTGCGCCAGGCCGAAGGCCCAGCCCACGGCCGCCGGGCGCTCGGCCCGGACCAACTGCACCGCCAGCAGCGCCAGGGCCACCGGCACCAGGGCCCCGGTCCAGGGGAACGGGGGCAGCCCCGCCGTGGCCAGCAGGCCCGCCAGCAGGGCGAGGTTCACGGTCAGGGGCGGGCGCCCCGGGCGCAGCGGCAGGCGGCGTGGCGGCGGTGTCATGGGCGGCAACATACCGCGCGGCACGGGCGGTGTAAAGGCGCCGTGCCCGCCGGACTCGGGGCTCAGGCGGCGCCGCCGAGCCGCTCCTCGCCGGCGGCGGCGAAGAGCTGCAGGTGGTCCAGCTCCAGCAGGAGCTCGATCTCAGCGCCCGGCTCGGGGCGGCGCTCGGGATCGACCCGGGCCACCACCAGGGCGTCGCCCGTGGCCGCGCCGCCGGGGCCGACCAGGTGGCCGTGGGCCAAGACCTCGTGGCCCAACGGTTCGACCAGGGTGACCTTCAGCCGCACCGGGGCGGAGGGCCCGCCGCCCTCGCGGGGCCGGTCCCGCAGGTGCTCCGAGCGCACCCCCACCAGCACCTGCTGGCCGTTGCGGCCCCGGGTCGCGGCGCGGGCGGGCCCGCCCAGCGCCAACTCCAGGTCCGCGCCCTGCAGACGGACGCGGCGGCCGTCTTCGGCGATGGTGCCGGGCAGCAGGTTCATGGGCAAGGTGCCCAGGAACCGGGCCACGAAGACGTTGGCCGGGGTCAGGTACAGGTCCCGGGGCGTGCCCACCTGCTGCAGCCGGCCGTCCCGCAGCACGGCGATGCGGTGGCCCATGGTCATGGCCTCGACCTGGTCGTGGGTCACGTAGACGGTGGTGGTGCCCAGGCGCCGCTGCAGACCGGTGATCTCGGCGCGCATCTGCACCCGCAGCTTGGCGTCGAGGTTGGACAGGGGCTCGTCGAAGAGGAAGACCGCGGGCTGGCGCACGATGGCCCGGCCCACGGCCACCCGCTGGCGCTGGCCGCCCGAGAGCTGGCGCGGCCTGCGGTCCAGGTAGGGCTCCAGGCCCAGGATGCGCGCGGCGTCCCCCACCCGCCGGTCGATCTCGGCCCGGGGCAGCTTGCGGATGCGCAGGCCGAAATCCATGTTCTGGCGCACGGTCATGTGGGGGTAGAGGGCGTAGCTCTGGAACACCATGGCGATGTCCCGCTCCTTGGGCGGCAGCTCGTTGACCACCTGGCCGTCGATGCTGATCTCGCCCGCGGTGATCTCCTCGAGCCCGGCGATCATGCGTAGGGCGGTGCTCTTGCCGCAGCCCGAGGGCCCGACCAGCACCATGAACTCGCCCCGCCGGACCTCCAGGTCCAGACCCGGGATGACCTCGACCTCGCCGTAGGTCTTGCGGACCCGGGACAACACTACCTGCGCCACGCCGCCCTCCTTCCCCGGCGCCGCCGGGGCTGGCCCAGTGTCACCCGGCGGCGGTCGGGACGTCAAGGGCCGGTCCGCTCACAGCTCCCCGTCGCCCGGCCCGGGGCTCGCGGGCCCCTGTGAGGTCTTGATCAGGTCGGTCATCCCGTAGCGGGCGATCTTCTTGTACAGCCCCTGCCGGGACAGGCCCAGGCGCCGGGCCGCGGCCGCCTTGCGCCCGTCGGTGGCGGCGATGGCCTTGCGGATCAGGAAGCGCTCGAGGATCTCGTTCGCCTCCTCCAGGTCCCGCAGGGTGCCCAGGTCGGCGGCCTCCACGTGGCCGCGGGCGCGGGCGGCCTGGATCTCGGGCGAGAGGTGCTCGGGGCGGATCACCGGCTCGGTGCCGTGCAGGGCCACGAAGCGCTGCACCTCGTTCTCCAGCTCGCGCACGTTGCCGGGCCAGCGCCAGGCCTGCAGCAGCGCCAGGGCCCGCTCGTCGATGGCGCGGTGGCGCGGGTCGACGCCCCGCTGCTTGAGGAACCAGGCGAAGAGGTGGGCCACGTCCTCGGGCCGGTGGCGCAGGGCGGGGATGTCGAGGCTGACCACCTTCAGCCGGTAGTAGAGGTCCAGGCGGAAGCGGCCCTGGTCGATCTCCGTTCTGAGGTCCTTGTGGGTGGCGGCCACGAAGCGGATGTCCACCGGGCGGGCCACCAGTTCGCCGATGCGGCGGACCTTGCGCTCCTGCATCACCCGCAGCAGCTTGATCTGCAGCGCCAGCGGCATGTCCCCGATCTCGTCCAGGAAGAACGTGCCCCCGTGGGCCGAGGACAGCAGCCCCTGCTTGTCCCCGGCGGCGCCGGTGAAGGCCCCG
>JBHEPC010000265.1:0-8929 GCA_046260475.1 Candidatus Krumholzibacteriia bacterium
GGAAGGCGGCCAGCGCCGCCTGCGGCGCCGTGAATCCCTGCACCCGGTAGCCGTGGCGGGCCAGGCCCAGCTCGCCGATGCGCACGATGTCCGGTTCGTCGTCCACCAGGAGCACCCGTTCGGTGCCGGCGATGGACCCGGCCGCGTCCGGTTCGTCGGCGGCCGTCGCCCGGTTCACGTGCCGCGGCAGCCAGACCCGGAACAGGGCGCCCTGGCCCGGGGCCGATTCCACCTCGATGGTCCCGCGGTGTTCGCGCACGATGCCGTGGACCACCGACAGGCCCAGCCCCGTGCCCCGCTCCACGCCCTTGGTGGTGAAGTAGGGCTCGAAGATCTTGGCCTGGATCTCGGCGCTGATGCCCGGACCGTCGTCCCGGACCTCCAGCACGACCCAGGGACCGGCCCCGGGTCCGGCCTGGCCCGGCGCCAGGTCCACCTCGCGCACCGTCACCGCCAGCTCGCCGCCCGTGGGCGCGAGGGCCTGGGAGGCGTTGGTGCAGAGATTCATCGCCACCTGGTGCAGGCTGGTGGCGTCGGCCAGCACCGGCCCCGCGGCCCGCAGGTCCCGGCGCAGGGCGATGGTCGCGGGGATGGACGAGCGCAGCAGGCGCAGGGTCTCGGCGACGATGGGCCCGAGGTCCACGGGGCGACGCTGCTCGGCGGTGCGGCGGCCGAAGGCCAGGATCTGCCGCACCAGGTCCCGGGCCCGCCCACCGGCGCGCATGATCTGATCGATGGTGTCGCACAGAGCCGGGTCGGACTCGGCCTGCAGGCGGGCCAATTCGCCGAAGCCGAGAATCGCCGCCAGGATGTTGTTGAAGTCGTGGGCGATGCCCCCGGCCAGGGTGCCGATGGCCTCCATCTTCTGGGCGTGGCGCAGGTCCGCCTCCAGCTGCTTGCGCGCGGTGACGTCCCGCACGATGGCCTGCACGTAGGAAAGGCCCGCCGAGGCGTGGGCGGTCAGCGTCACCTCGGCGTCGAAGAGGCTGCCGTCGGGGCGCCGGTGCTTCCAGGCGAAGTTGACGACCCGGTCGCGCCGGGCGGCGGCGAAGTAGCCCTCGGCCGCCTGGCGCGACTCCCGGCCGTTGGCCTGGCGGGGCGGCGACAGATCGCCCGGATCGCGGCCGATGATCTGGTCACGGTCGCAGCGGAAGAGCTCAAGCGTACGCGCGTTGCACTCGATGAAGCGCCCCTGCTCGATGATGAAGATGGCGTCGCCCGCCGATTCGAAGAGGTTGCGGTAGCGGATCCCGCCGTGGCGCTCGTCGGTTATGTCGCGGCCCTCGGGCAGCAGGTAGAGCAGGCGTCCGTCGTCGTCGTGGACGGGCTTGAGGGAGAAGTCCACCAGGCGCAGCGAACCGTCCGGCGCCGGATGGCTGGCCTCGAAGCGCACGAACCCGCCCGCGGCGGCGGTGCGCACCCCGGCACGCACCCGCGCCTGCTGCTGCGGGTCGTGGGTCCACCAGCCGCACTCCCAGTAGGGCCGGCCGATGACGTCGGCCGGGGCGAGGCCCGAAAGGGCCAGCGCCGCCGCGTTGGCCTCCATCAGCACCCCGTCGGGGTCGAGCAGCCCCGAGAGCTGGAAATGGTTGTCGAAGATGGCGCGGAAGCGCTCCTGGCTGCGGCGCAACTCGCGGGTGTGGCGGCGCACCTCGCGCTTGAGCAGACGGTTCCAGCTCAAAAGGACCAGCGCCGCCAGCAGCACCGCCGCCGCCCCGGCCACGAGCCAGCGCGGCACGGCCGACGCCGCGCCGCCGCCGCCGCCGCCGCCGCCCCACCAGTAGGCGAGCCGTTCGTGGTAGAAGGAATCCTCGGTGTCCTGCCAGGCCGCGAGGGCCTCGTCCAGGGCCGCCAACAGGTCGGCGTTGGTCCCCGCCGGGACCGTGAAATAGCCGCCGAAGGGCTCGAAGATGATGGGGCTGGCCACCAGCCCGTGGGCGCCCGCCCGGGTGTACCCCACCACGTTGGGCGCCACCGCCGCCGCCGCGCCGCCGCCGGCCACCCGCGCGAAGACCGCCTCGAAGGACGGCTCCTCGACGATGCGGCAGTCGATGTTGAAGCGGGCCACGTAGTGGCGGAAGTGCTCCCCGTTGATGTCGCCCTTCAACACCGCCACCGTGCGGTCGGCCAGGTCCAGGATGGTGCGCACCGGCATGCCGCCGCGCACGAAGACCTGGCTGTAGAAGGTCATCAGCGGGCGGGTGCCGTAGTCGAGGACCGAATCGCGGGCGGCCGACCAGCCGGTGGGGGCCAGCAGGTCCAGCTCGCCGCGGGACTGCCGGGCCAGGCAGTCGTCCCAGGTGCCGACGACGTACTCCAGCCGCCAGCCCCGGCGCGCCGCCACCGCCTCCAGCAGGTCGATGGCCAGACCCCCCGGCCGGCCGGCCTCGACCAGGACCACCGGTTCGATGGGCACCACGCCGAAACGCACGACGCGGTCCTCGCCGGCGGACGCCGGCCCGGCGCCGCCCAGCCAGCAGCACGACGAGATCACAAGCAGCAGTAGCCGGAACCGTTCCATCGCGCCCGCATCCACCGGGGTCCGCTCCTCACCCGAGCATTGACAACAGTTTATCGCCCGCGGCCGGAGGAACTTGACCCCGCAGTCGTCCCCGCCCCGGGGGTGTGCTATGGTGCCGGCGGGCCGCTGCGGGCCCGCAACCCGAGGAGAGCGCGTGCGCTACACCACCGACATCGTCGTCATAGACCTGGAGGCCAGCTGCCCGGCCGAGGACGAGGGCAACAACACCATCGAGCGCAGCAGCATCATCGAGATCGGCGCGGTGCGGCTGGACCGCCGCAGCCTCGAGGTCACCGGGACCTTCAGCGAGCTGGTGCGGCCGGCCGACCATCCCATCCCTTCTTTCATCACGACGATCACCGGCATCACGCCGGAGATGGTGGCGGACAAGGAGACCTTCGCCAGGGTGGGCCGGCGCTTCCTGGAGTGGTACGGACCGCGCAACCGGGCCGTGATCGCCGCCTTCGGGGCCTACTACGACATCCCCCTGCTGCGCCGCGAGTGCGACCGCCACGGCCTGGACTTCCGCGGCCACATCGCCGGCGGCGCCTTCGACCTGCGCGCGGTGGCGATGGTCTGGCTGGCCGCCCACGACCATCGGACCAGCGGCCTGACCCTCGAATCCATTTTGGAGAAGATGGGCCTGGCCGACCGCTTCACCGCCCACCGCGCGGTGGAGGACGCGCGCGCGGCGGCCGCGGTGCTCCAGATGCACCACCTGGGCCGCGCCCTGGCCTGAGCCTGCAACCTTTCCCGCGCCGGATCGTCCTGCGGCGAAACCGTCAGCAGCCCCACGAAAGGACCGCCATGCCCCCGTCCCCGTGCCCGCACCGATGCCTGGGCCCGGCCGTGGCCCTGCTGCTGGCCGCCGCGGCGGGAGCGCCGGCGGCCCGCGCCGTGCCGGCCGCGGCCGCGGACCTCGACCCCGCCGCGGGCTGCCTCTACGGGACCGTAGCCACCGCGGACGGCGACACCCTGACCGGCTTTTTGCGCACCGGCAGCTGGGATGCGTTCTGGGACGACGCCTTCACCGCCACCCGGGCCGCCTGGCCCTGGGCCGAGATGGTGGACACCGAGGAGCTGGCCAAGGAACGCCGCGCCGAGTACTTCCGCGAGCACGGGCTGTTCGACCGCCTGGCCTACGTGCTCGAGGGCCGCGACCGGGGCCCGGGCGCCTCGCGCCTGTTCCTGTGCCGCTACGGCCAGATCGCCCGCATCACCCTGGACCGGGGCGAGGCCGAGGTCGAGACCACCGACGGCGGGCGCCACCGGGTGCGCCGCGGGCGCGACCTGGACGGTGACCTGACCGTGGCCGCGGCCGATTCCCAGGTGCTGGACTTCGACGACGTCGTGTCCATCGCCTTCGGGCCGGCCCCCGCCGCTGCCCTGCCCCCGTGGCGGCGCCTGGCCGGCACCGTGACCACCGACGACGGCACGCTGCGCGGCTTCATCCGCTGGGACCTGTCCGAGAGCGTCGACCTGGACGTCCTGGACGGCGAGGACGGGACGGGCGACCACGACCTGCCCATGGGCGAGATCACCTCCATCGCCAAGGAGCGCGACGGCGCGCGGGTCATCCTGCGGGACGGCCGCTCCCTCCTGCTGACGGGCACCAACGACGTCAACGCCGACAACCGCGGCGTGGCCGTGGAACTCGGGAGCCGGGGCCGGGTCACCGTGCCCTGGCGGCGCTTCGTGCGGGCCGACTTCGACCCTCCCGGCCCGGCCGGCCCCGGCCGCGGCGCCTTCGCCCCCGGCCGCGAGCTCAGGGGCACCGTGACCGACACCGACGGCGTCCGCCTGAGCGGCCGCCTGGTCTGGGACCTGGACGAGGGCTGGACCTGGGACCTGCTCAATGGCGAGGGCGACGGCCTGACCTGGGACATCCCCTTCGCCGCGGTCGCCAGCGTCGCACCGGACCGGGACGGGGCCTTGGTCGTCCTGCGCGACGGCACGCGCTTGCGCCTGGATGGGGGCACGGACGTCACCGCGGAGAACCAGGGCGTGCTGGTCCTGGACGGCGACCACTGCGTGCGCGTCCCCTGGCGCCGCGTGGCCCTGGTCGAGTTCGCCGAGTAGGCCGGCAGGGGCCCGGTCCGGGGGGTGATTCCGCTTGAAACACGCCTGCCCGTCCCCCATGTTTGCCTCAAAACAGAGCTCTCCGGCGGCCGCGGGCGCCCCCTCGCCCCAGGGCCGGCCCAGGCGCGTCCACCCTCGAAGAGGAGCCCCCTCGTGTCCGATGCCAGCAGGATCTTCGCGGCCCAGGAGCCCAACTTCGCCCACTGGGAGAAGCTCAAGGACATCATCGACCAGCAGATCGACGTGATGCTCAACTACCGCCAGAGCGGGCATCCGGGCGGCAGCCGGTCGAAGGTCCACTACTTCGTGAGCCTGCTCCTGTCGGGCGCCATGCGCTGGGACATCCGCCACCCGGAGAAGCGTTTCGGCGACCGTTTCGTGCTGGTCGCGGGCCACACCGCGCCGCTGGTCTACGCCACCTTGGCGGTGTTCAACGAGGCCATGCGCGTGATGCACGAGCGCACGGGCGATCCGAAGTACGCCATCGGCGGCGGCCGCGAGCGCACGCTGCTGTGGGAGGACCTGCTGGGCTTCCGCAACCGCGACGGCCTGCCCGGCCACGTGGAGATGGCCGAGAAGAACCTCTTCGTGAAGTTCAACACCGGTCCCAGCGGCCACGGCGCGCCCCCGGCCGCCGGCGAAGCCATGGCCCTGAAGGCCGCCCGCGCCGAAGGCGTGAAGGTCTTCGCCATCGAGGGTGAGGGCGGCCACACCGCCGGCTGCTGGCACGAGACCAAGAACTCGGCCTGGGGCCTGGGCCTGGACAACCTGAACGTCATCCTCGACTGGAACGATTTCGGCATCGACCCGCACCCCACCAGCTCCATCGTCCACGGCTCGCCCCGCGACTGGTTCGCCCCCTACGGCTGGCACGTGCACGAGGCCGAGAACGGCAGCGACTGGCACGACGTGCTGACGGCGCTGCTGGAGATGACCTGCGGCGACAACCCGCCGCTGCGCCCGGGCATGATGTTCGGCCGCACGCGCAAGGGCCGCGGCTACCACAAGTTCGACGCCGCCAGCCACGGCGCGCCCCACAAGATGAACGACGAGAACTTCTGGCACTGCCGCACCGACTTCAGCGCGAAGTACGGCGTCGCCTGGCACGGCGCCGGCGAGCCCGCGCCCAAGGACCCGGACGCCCGGCGCCAGCAGTTCGCCGCCAACCTGAACGTGGCCCTGGACGTGCTGCGCGGCGACGAGACCCTGCTGGCCTACCTCGCCGACCGCCTGGTCGAGCTGGGCGAGAGCGTGCCGCAGGACATCCCCGGCTTCCGCCTGCCGACGGCGCAGAACCCGCTGCACGACGACGCCCTCTTCGACTTCGAGCGCTACCCCGACGCGATGTGGGCCAAGCCCGGCAGCAATCAGCCCAACCGCGCCGCCCTCGCCAAGTGGGGCAGCTGGGTCAACAGCTACAGCCTGGGCAAGTACGGCCGGCCCCTGTTCCTGGTCTGCTCCGCCGACCTGGCCGGCTCGACCAACATCGCGGGCTTCGGCGACCCCTTCGGCGACATGCAGAACACCGGCTGGTACCAGCGCGAGACCAACCCCGACGGGGTGATCCTGCCCCAGGGCATCACCGAGTTCGCCAACGCCGGCATCATGGTCGGCGCCGCCTCGGTGAACTTCGCCGAGGAGCCCGAGCGCGAGTTCAACGGCTTCTGGACCGCCAGCTCCACCTACGGCTCGTTCAGCTACCTGAAGTACGGCGCCATGCGCCTGTACAGCCAGTTGGCCCAGGACTGCGAGCTCAAGGTCGGCAAGACCATCTGGGTGGTCGGCCACAGCGGGCCCGAGACCGCCGAGGACAGCCGCACCCATTTCGGCGTCTTCAGCCCGGGCGCGACCCAGCTCTTCCCCGACGGCCACGTCATCGACATCCACCCCTGGGAGTACAACGAGGTGCCGGTGATGCTGGCGGCGGCCCTGCGCACCGACCGGCCCATCGTCGCCCTGCACCTGACCCGCCCGGGCGTCGAGATCCCCGACCGTCAGGCCCTGGGCCTGGCCTCGCACACGCTGGCGGCCAAGGGCGCCTACGTGCTGCGGGACTGGCAGCCCGGCCTGCCGCAGCAGGGCGTGGTCATGGTCCAGGGCACCATGAGCACCTACAACCTGATCCGGGCCCTGCCGGAGATCGACCAGGCGGGGGTGAACGTGAAGTTCGTGGCCGTGCCCAGCCCGCAGCTCTTCGCGCTGCAGGACGAGGCCTACCGCCAGGGCGTGCTGTCGGCCGGCGACCGCCTCAACAGCACCTACGTCACCAACCGCTCGCGGCGGCTGATGCACGACTGGGTCTTCAACCCCTTGGCCGACCGCTACTCCCTCAGCAGCGACCACGACGACCTGTGGCGGCCCGGAGGCTCGTTGGACGAGGTCTGCGAGAGCGCCGGCATCGACCCCGCGGCCATCGCCCGCGGCGTCGTCGCCTTCGCCCGCGACCATGCCGCGCGCATGGCCGAACTCGGTGCGATGCTGGACGGCGCCCGCGGCTGAGCCGCCCACCCCCGACCGGAAGGATGCCACCCTATGCGCCTGGGCCTATTGACCGCCGCCTGGATCGGCCTCGCCGCCGCCGCCGCCGTGGCCGCGCCCCCCCCCGCCGGCACCATCGAGTTCGTCGAGAGCTGGCCGCAGCACACCTCTTTGGACCTGCCCGAACTGCGGGACGCGGCGGACGTCTGGCCCGAGGTCCTGGGCGGGGCCGGCCGCATCGACCTGGCCGGCTTCTACTTCAGCCGCAAGGGCGACGGCAGCGACGCCTACGGCCCGGACACGGCGCCGGACCTGCTGCTGCCGGCGCTGGACGCGGTGGCCGCCGCCGCCGGCCGGGGCGCCCGGGTGCGCTGCCTGGCCGACGCGAAGTTCGCCCGCAACTACCCGGACGTGCCCGCCTGGCTGGGCAAACTGCCCGGCGCCGAGACGCGCCTGTGGGACGTGGGTGACACCTTCGGCGGCGTGCTCCACGCCAAGTACTTCCTGGCCGACCGGGACCTCTTCTGGGTGGGCAGCCAGAACTTCGACTGGCGAGCCCTGGGCCAGATCCGCGAGTTGGGCGTCCTGATCCGCCACCCAAACCTGGCCGCCGACGCCCAGCGCATCTTCGACCTGGACTGGGCCCTGGCCGGCGGCGCCGGCGGCGGCACGACCCCGCCCGCGGCCACGCTCCTGGCCGACCTGCCCCGCCATCGGCTGCGCACCGTCCACGGCGACGAGGTCGGGGCCCTGCTCGCGGCCAGCCCCCGCGACGGCCTGCCGGCCGGCATCCCCTGGGACCTGCCCCTGTTGGTGGAGATGATCGACGCCGCCCGGGACTCGGTGCACCTGCAGCTGCTGTCCTACGGCGTGACCGACCGCGAGCGCCGTCTCTTCGACGACCTGGACCGGGCCCTGCGCCGGGCCGCCGTCCGCGGCGCCCAGGTGCGCATCCTGCTGGCCGACTGGGCCCTGACCCGCTACGCCCAGCCCTGGCTGAAGAGCCTGGCCGCCATCGAGGGGATCGAGATCCGCTGCACCACCGTGCCCGCACATCCGGACGGCTTCATCCCTTTCGCCCGGGTCGAGCACGCCAAGTACCTGACCGTGGACGGCCGCCTCTGCTGGCTGGGCACCTCCAACTGGTCGCGGGACTACTTCTTCGCCTCCCGCAACCTGGGCGTGATCCTCGACGGCGAGGGCGCCGCCCGCGACCCCGACCGCTTCTTCAACCTGGGCTGGCACGGGCCCTACGCCGTGGCCATCAGCCCCTGCGGCCAGTACGAGGCGCCTCGGCGCAACTGACCACCCCGAAAGGACGACCATGAGCGACCGCCCCGACCTGCCCGACCGCCTGGACCGCGAGCGCTGCGTGCTGGTGGTCGTCGACCTCCAGGAACGCTTCCGCGACCTGATCCATGGCTTCGGCGGCGTGCTGGACGCCGCCGTGCGCCTGGTCCGCTTCAGCCAGCAGCTGCAGATTCCGGTCCTGGTGAGCGAGCAATACCCGCGCGGTCTGGGCGTCACCGTCCAGGAGATCCGCGGCCTGCTGCGGCCCTTCACGCCCCTGGAGAAGCTCCACTTCAGCTGCGGCCTGGACGGTGGCTTCCGCAAGGCGCTGGCCGCCACGGGCCGCGACCAGGTGCTCCTGTGCGGCATCGAGACCCACGTCTGCGTCTACCAGACGGCCTTCGACCTGCGCCGCGACGGCCACCAGGTGGCCCTGGCCGCCGACGCCGTCAGCTCGTGCCGCGCCACCGACCGCGCCCTCGGCCTGGATCGGATGCGGGAGCTGGGAGTGCAGGTGATGGGGGCGCAGATGATCATGTTCGAGGTTGTGGGGAGGGCGGG
>JBHEPC010000271.1:0-5339 GCA_046260475.1 Candidatus Krumholzibacteriia bacterium
CTGCTGCTGATCGCGGCGGGCAACCTGGCGGGCACCGCCGCGCGCCGGCTGGCGCCCGCGGCGGCGGTCGCGGTGGCCGCGGCCCTGGCGGCGGCCTTCCTGCTGCCGGACATGACCGCGCTCTACGCGGGCAAGATCGCCGCCTCCACCGGTGCCGAGCGGGTGGAGATCAAGCTGGTGCACGAGGGCAAGGCGGCCACGGTGACGGTGCTGGACCAGTTCGACCCGCGGCTGCAGGACTACCGGGACATGTACCTCAACGGGGTCGAGGAGGCCTCGACCCGGTTCTGGCACGTGCAGCTGTTCAAGCTGCTGGGCATCCTGCCGCCGCTGCTGCACGACGGGGACGGGCCCAAGGAGGCCATGGTCATCGCCTTCGGCGCGGGCATCACCGCCGGCTCGGTGCTGGCGTCGGACGAGGTGGCCAGCCTGGACGTGGTGGACCTGAACCCGGACATCGAGGGCATCAACGACCTGTTCACCGAGGTCAACGGCGACGTCTTCCACCAGGACCGCTTCCGCTTCCACAACGACGACGGCCGCAGCTACCTGGTGACGTCGGGCAAGCAGTACGACCTGATCATCAGCGACTCGACCCATCCGCGGGCCTACGACAGCTGGATCCTCTACACCGAGGAGTTCTACGAGCAGGTCAAGGCGCGCCTGAAGCCCGGTGGGATCTGGGCCCAGTGGGTGCCGGTGCTGGGCTCGATGCGGGGCGAGCTGATGCGCATCCACCTCGCCACCTTCCGCCGGGTCTTCCCCACGACGACCGTGTGGTACGTGTACGGCTCGGACCAGGCGCTGCTGGTGGCGACGCCCGAGCCGCTGCGCATCGACGCGGCGCGGCTGCAGGCGAAGCTGGACCGGCTGCCGGCGTGGTTCCGGGCGCAGGAGTACCAGCTGGACACGGTGGCGCGCCTGGCGGGCTTCTTCTGGATGGGCCCCGAGGCCCTGGACCGCATGATCGCCGGCGAGACGCGGGTCAACACCGACGGCGTCCACTACTTCGACAAGCAGTCGGCCGTGTGGCCCCTGCCGCCCCAGTGGCAGCTGCCGGCCTTCCAGACCCGGGCCCAGCCCTTCTTCACCGGGCTGGACGAGGCCACCAGCCGGGCCATCGACCACGAGCAGGCGGTGGCCGGCCACCTGGGCCGCTACGCCTTCCACCTGGTGCGGGCCGAACTGCACCGGGCCTGGTGCCTGGACCCGGGCAACGGCAACGTGAACTACTTCATGGCGGAGGCCTTCGCCGTCCACGTGCCCGACGATCACGACGCCTTCTGCGCCCAGCAGGAGATCGACTCCTTCCGGGCGCTGGTAGCCCAGCACCCGGGCAACGCCGTGGCCCTGAACGGCCTGGCCGATGCCCTGTCGCGGGCCGGCCAGCTGCCGGAAGCCCGCGCGGTGGCCGAGCAGGCCGTGGCCCTGGACCCGAATAGCGGCATGCTGCTGGACACCCTGGGCTGGGTGCAGTTCCAGCAGGACGAGCTGGCCGCGGCCCACGCCACCTTGAGCCGGTCCCTGGCGGCGCTGCCGGACCATCCGATCGTGCTGTACCATCTGGGGCGCACCGCCCAGGCGATGGGGCGCGCGGACGAGGCACGGCGGCACCTGGAGCGGGCGTTGGCGCAGGGTGGGGACTTCGCCGAACTGGACGCGGCGCGGGGGGCGTTGGAGCAGCTGCGGTAGTTCAGGAGGGCGCCACCGGAGGTCTGTGGCCGCAGCCGGCCGGGCCGGCCGCGCGCCGTCCCCCGGGGGAAGCCGGACCTCAAGCTCCGGTTCGCCCGCCGCCGGCGCTCACAGCCGCGCCACCCCCAGCCACACCGCGTGCAGCGCCGCCACGATCACGAAGAACACGCGGCGCACGCGCTCGGGGTCGGCCCGCAGCCAGCGGTACTCGATGCTGCCGGTGGGGCAGCGGCTGAGGCAGTCGCCACACAGGGTGCAGGCTTCGCCGGGGACGCGGCGCAGCACGTCCGCGGGGTAGAGGGCGTCGTAGCGGCAGGCGGTGCTGCAGGCGCCGCAGTCGGTGCAGCTGGGGGCGATGCGCAGGCGCCAGGGCGAGACCTTGCCCAGCCGGGTGGCCACCCAGCCCATGGGGCACCAGGCGGTGCAGTGGGCCATGTGGCCGCTGCGGCGCGACCAAGTGGCCATGATGGCCACCCCCACCAGGCCGAAGCCCGCGGCCAGCCAGCCGGCGGTCACGGTGCCCACGCCCAGGCGACCCAGCAGGAAGGCGGCGGCGAACACCACCACCAGCACGATCCAGCGGAAGTGCCGGCGCCAGGCGGGCAGGGTGCCGGGGCGTTTGCGGGCGCGGGCGAAGCGATCGTCCCAGGCGCCGATGTAGCACAGCCAACTGCACCAGGCCGGGCCCACCACCAGCACGCTGGCGGCGAACAGGGTGGCCATGAACAGGCCGCCGCCCCGGAACAGGGGGCCGGCGGCGATCAGCGCGGGCACCGGCAGGTGCAGATCGCCGCTCATCAGCAGCTGGTCCACGCCCGCCATGCCCACCAGCAGCTGGGTGAAGAACACCACCGAGAACAGCAGCCACACCTTGGGCCGCAGCTGCTTGACGCGCCGGGGCTCGCGCAGGCGGTCGGCCAGCCAGCCGGCGTAGAAGGCCAGCAGCCCCGCTTCCCACCAGCCGCCGCCGACCACGAAACGCTCGGCCAGGATCATGGGGCGCGCCACCATCACCTGGACCACCGCCAACAGCCCGCCGGTGACCAGGAACGCGGCCAGGCCCATGCCCACCGGGTCGGGGTCGGGCAGGCGGCGCCGGCGGCCGCGGCTCTCCAGGACCAGGCCCGCCAGGGCCGTCGCGAGGGCCACGCCGCCCAGGATCAGCACGGTGCGGGTGGTGGGCAGCCCGACCTGCTGGTAGACGCCGACGATGGTGCGCAGGGTCAGCAGCCACTCCACCGCCCCGGCCAGCAGCACGGCCTGCACGGCCCGGTCGGCCCAGCGGCGGCGCAGGAGCAGGGCCCAGGGCAGGCTCAGCCAGAGGCCGACAAGGCCCCATTCGCCGGCCCGGAAGTGATGGGCGGCCAACACGATGGTGACAAGGACGACAGGGATCGATCGCACGGCGCACCGCCCGGCTGGGGTGATACCGGAACGATCGTCTCGGGCATGCGCCAGGTCAAAGAAAAAACAGGATGAAAATATCCTATTATGATCCGTCGCTGGGCCCCATCGGCTGGCCGGGCCGGCCCGGGGCCTGCGGGGCGTCCGCATCCACCTCGATCACGGGGCGGCCGGTGCGGCCGGTGTAGAACACCTCGTGGGGCGTGTGCGCCAGGTGGTCCTCGCCTTTGACGAAGAAGGCGTAGAAGGGCGGCTGCTCGATCAGGCCGCCGATGTCCAGCACCACGACGCCGTCGTAATCCTGGCGCCGGATCTCGCCCAGGTCGATGCGGTGGGTGCAGGCCTCCCAGTCGGCGGCATCGCCGATCACCAGGTGGACGCCGGCGTTCTGCGCGCCCACGCCGCCGGCGAAGAAGCCCGGGATGCGGGTCTCGATGCCGTTGTCGATGGGGCCGTTCCAGATCAGGGCATATTCGGCCGCGGAAGCGGCCACGGGCAGCAGGGCGGCCGCCAGAGCCGCCACGACCAGCAGACGTAGCATGGTTCCTCCCCCCGGCAAAAACCAACGCATCGGTATAGGCAACGGTGATGATCCCTATCGTACGCACGGTCGGCGCATCTGTCAAAACGGCGGCTCAGCGGGGACGCTGCCGCTGCGCCCGGACCTGCTGCAGCAGCCGCGCCACGTCCTGGTTGTCCGGGGCCAGGCGGGCGGCCTCGGCCAGGTCAGCGGCGGCGGCGTCCAGGTCGCCGGCGTGGACGTGCATCAGGCCGCGGTTGTACCAGGCGGTGGCCAGGCCGCGATCCAGGTCCAGGGCCCGGGCGAAGGCAGCCGCCGCTGCGGTGCGGTCCCCGGCCATCACCTGCACCAGACCCAGGTCGCTCCAGGCCTGGGGCAGGGCGTCGTCCAGGGCCAGGGCCCGCTCCAGGTGGGGACGGGCCGCGGCAGGCTTCTCCTGCAGCAGCAGCAGGCGGCCCAGGCCCGCCTCCACCGCCGGGTCGGCCAGCTTGCGGACGGCCAGCAGGCCCGCGGCCTTGCGCAGGTCGGCCAGGCCGCGGTCGGCCATGCCGCGGTCCGCGAAGACCAGCCCCCGGGCCCGCAGGGCCCAGACCTGGTCCTCGCCCCGGCGCAGGACGATGCCCGCCGCGTTGACCACGGCCCCGGACCAGAACGCGCGGTCCGGTCCCGGCGGGGCGGCCTGGAAGCGCTCCAGGGCGAGGTTCGTGTAGGCGGACAGCGAGCCGGTCACGTAGTGGCGGTCGAACGCCAGCCAGACCGGCAGCTCGGGGGCGCGGCGGCCAGGGCCCAGGCGGCGGGCCTTCGCCTCATGGATGCAGTCGGTCCGGCCCAGGGGCACGGCCGCCGCCGACTTGGCGTACCAGCGCCGGGCCCAGGACCATTCGCCCACCCGTTCGGCGATCAGGCCCATGTCCCGGTAGCATTCGGCGGTGCGCGTGCGGTCCGGGCGCAGCTCGGAGACGGCGTTGTCCCCGGGCCGGATGTTCAGCAGCTGGTCGAAGGCCGAGCGGTCCTGGCCCCGGCCCACGTCCAGGACGGCCAGGATCCAGGTGCCGGCGGTGGTGAACATGTCCTTGCGCTGCAGGTCGTGGGCCGCCTGGCGGGCGTCGGCGTGCCGGCCCAGGGCGGCGGCGAGCAGGCCCTGGATGCGCCAGACCTCCGCGTCGCCGGCGCGCAGGCCGGCGGCGGTGCGGGCCCAGATCTCGCCGTCCCGCCACTCGGCCCGGTCGTAGTGGAGCCACGCCCGCAGCACCGCGGTGCGCAGGGCCGCCTCGTCGCGCCCGCCGCGCCCGAACAGGCCGTCCGCGCCGGGGCCGCCCCAGGCCTTGACGGCCGCCGCCGCCGCGTCCAGGCAGGCCGAGGCCTCCAGGTAGTCCCCCACCCAGCGCCACAGCTCGGCCAACTCCAGCCACGGTCCGGGATCGTCGGGGGCCATGCCGGCCGCCGCCATCAGGGCCCGGGCCCGGTCGCGGACCGAGGCCGCCACCCGGGCCGACGCCAGCCAGGAAGCCGCCTCGGCGCGCCGCGAGGCCCGCTCGGTGGCGGTCAGGGCCAGGAAGGCGTCCAGGCCGAGGGAGTCGGCACGGGCCGCGCCGGTCAGGGCTTCGAAGGGGGGGCAGACAGGGGCTTGGGGGCCGCCGCAACCGGCCGCCGCCAGGCAAAGGCCAGCCAGGAGCACGACCGACCAGCGGGCCGACCAGCGGGCCCGGGTGGACCGGCGGCC
>JBHEPC010000273.1:0-12680 GCA_046260475.1 Candidatus Krumholzibacteriia bacterium
GCGGTGGTGCTGACCTTCGGCGGCGTGGCCGTGGACCGCTTCGGCCGCGTGGGCGAGGACCCGGGCGACTACTGGTCCTGCGCCTCCGGCACCACGGCCAACCACACCCTGCGCCGCCTGGCCGGGGTGTGCGCCGGCGACACCGCCACCACCAGTCCCTTCGACCCCTGCATCGAGTGGACGATCCTGGCCTCGGACTCCATTGGCGGCCTGGGCTACCACCTGGCCGACTGCGGCGCCGTGCCCGCCGACGGCACCACCTGGAGCACGCTGAAGGCGGCGTTCCGCTAGGCCGCACGCCGCCAGCGGAACTTGGCTCGCGGCCCGTTGTTGGCTATCTTATGCTTGCCATGGGAAACCCGATGCCCACAGCCTTGACCGCCAGCGTTGCCCGAGGTCGCCTCGGGCCGCGCCTGTTCGCCCTGGTCCTGCTGGGCGCCCTGGCCGCGGCGCTCGTGCCCGCGGCCGCCGCGTGCGGCGAGGACTGCGCCGACCTGTGCAGCGAGGACTGCGCCTGCCTGGACGCGGCCCTGCCGGCCGGCTGCGGCTGCTGCCTGGACGCCGCGGCCCCGGCCGAGGCTCCGGCCCCCGCGCCCCGCGCCGGCGGCCCCGACGGCCCGGCCGACCTGCCGGCTGCGGCGCCCGCGGCCTCGCCCCCGGTCCTGACTGCGCCTGTCCCTCCCTGCCCTGTCCCGCCCTGGTCGGCGCGGCCGGCCGTCCTGGTCCTGCGCGCCTGATTCCTCCACGCGCCCGTCCCGTCGCCGGCGGCCCTGTGCGCTGCCGGCCTGTCCGGATCCGCCCTGGAGGAAAGCCATGCCCCGCGCCTTGCCCCTGATCCTGCCGGTGACCGTCCTGACGGCCGCCCTGATGCTGATGACGCCCGCCGGGGCCGCTGCCGAGACCGTCCTGCGCCTGGACCGGGCCGCGGCTTTGGACCTGGCCCGCGGCCGCGGCGCCGCCGTCCTGGCCGGCCGCGCCCGCGCCGCCGCGGCGGACGGCGAGTTGGCCGCGGCCCGCACCTGGCGCCACAACCCCGAGCTGGAGCTCGAAGGCGGCCGCCGCCGCGCCGGCGGGGACGAGACCTTCGACCGCTTCGCCACCGTATCCCAGCGCCTGGACCTGGCCGGCCGCGGCGCCCGCATCGACGCCGCGGCCCGGGCCCGCGACGCCGCCGGAGCCGAAGCCCACGCCGGCCGCATCGCCGCCCTGGCCGCGGTGGGACAGGCCCACCTGGCCGCGCTGCACGCTGGCCGCCACCACGAGCTGGCCACCGCGGCCGCCGCCCTGGCGGACCGGCTGCTGGACGTGGCCCGCCGCCGCCAGGACGCGGGCGGGGTGGGTGCCCTGGAGGTGAACCTGGCCACGGTGGCCGCCGCCCGGGCCGCCGCCGACACCGCGCGCACCGCGGCGCGGGTGGGCGCCGCCCTGGACGACCTGGCCGGCCTGCTGGGCCTGGACCCGGGCACGCCGCTGGCCGTGGTCGGGGACCTGGCCTGGCCCCTGGCCGCGGACCTGGAGCAGGTGCGCGCCGCCGCCGCCCGGCATCCGTCCCTGCCCGCGGTGGCCGCCCGCGAGGCGGCGGCCCTCGCCCGCGGGCGGGCGGCCGCCGCCGGCCGCCTGCCCGACCTGGTCCTGGCCGCCGGCGCGGGGCGCGAGGAGGGCGCCGACCTGGTGCGCCTGGGCGTGGGCCTGAGCCTGCCCCTGTTCTCCCGGGGCTCGGGTGAGGCGGCCGCCGCGGCCGCCGAGGCCCGGGCCCTGGCCATCGAGGGGGCGGCGGACGCGCGCACCCGCTCGACCCGGGCCGAAGGAGCCTGGCGCCGGCACCACCTGCTGCAGGCGGCCGCCGCCGCCTTCGCCGACCGGGCCGTGGCCACGGCCGGGAACGGCCTGGACCTGGCCGAGACCAGCTACCGCGCCGGCCGCGCCGACCTGGACCAGGTGCTGCTGGTGCAGCGGGAGCACCTGGACGCCCGGCGGGAATTGGCCGACCTGCAGTTCGAGGCCGCCCTGGCCGCCCTGGAGACGGCGGCCACCGCCGGTCTGCCCCCCCTGACCGACCCGGAGGAGACACCATGACCAGCCGCAACCTGTTTGACCCGGGCGCCCGGGGGCCGCGCCGCCGCCGCGCCATCGCCTGGCCGTTGGCCCTGCTGACCGTCCTGGCCGTGACCGCGGCCGCCGTATGGGTCCTGGCCGCCGCGCCGGACCCCGCCGCCGAGCGCTGCGCCCACGGCGCCCCGCCCGCGGTCTGCTTCCTGTGCGACCCCGCCCTGCGCCAGCCGGGCCGCCTGTGGTGCGGCGAGCACGGCCGCTACGAGGACCGCTGCTGGCTGTGCCACCCGGACCTGCGCGACCCCGCCCGGCCGTACTGCGACGAGCACGGCCTGTACGAGGACGAGTGCGTGCTCTGCGGCGCGCCGGCCACCGCCGCCGCCGTCCCCAAGGACGACGGCCACGGACCCGACGACGGCCACGGCCACGGCGGCGACGGCCTGTGGTGCGGCGAGCACCGTCTGCCCGAGGCCAGCTGCGGCACCTGCCACCCGGAGCTGGCGGCGGGCCTGGCCGTGGGCGACCAGCTGCTGGTGCGGTTGCCGTCCCCGCGCTCGGCCGAGCTGGCCGGCCTGCTTACCGGCCGTCCGGCCGCGGGCGCCGGCTTGGCCAGCGTGCGCGCCCATGCCGAGGTGGCCTACGACCGGCGCCGCCTGGCCCGGATCCCCGCGCGGGTCGAAGGGATCGTCGAGCGGGTGCTGGTGGGCGTGGGCGACCACGTCACGGCCGGCCAGATCCTGCTGGAGCTGGGCTCGGCGGAGGTCGCCGCGGCCAAGCAGGTCTACCTGGCGGCCCTGCAGGATGACGAGTTCGCCCGCCGCGACCTGGCCCGCGAACGCAGCCTGCGCGAGCAGGCCATCGCCGCCGAGCGCGAGGTCCAGGCCGCCGAGGCCGCCGCCGCCCGGGCCGCCGCCGCGGTGGCGACCGCCGCCCAGCAGCTGCGCAACCTGGGCCTGGACGAGCAGGCCGTGGCCGCGGTGGCGGCCGGCGGCGACACCTCGTCCCGCCTGCCCGTGCGCGCCCCCTTCGCCGGCGTCGTCATCGCCCTGGACGCGGTCCGGGGCGAGGCCGCCGCGCGCCTCGAGACCCTGCTGAGCGTGGCGGACCTGTCGGTGCTGTGGCTGGAGCTGCACGTGCCCCAGGAGGCCCTGCCCCACCTGGCGCTCGGCCAGCCCGTGAGCGCCCGGTTCGACGCCGTACCCGGCCACGAGGTGACCGGCACGGTGACCTGGATCGGCAGCGAGCTGGACCGCAGCACGCGGCTCTTGGCCGCCCGGGCCGAGGTGCCCGACCCGCAGGGCCTGCTCAAGGCCGGGCTGTACGGCAGCGCCGAGATCGCCCTGGCCGGCACGGCCGGCGGCGGCCTGACCGTGCCGGTGGGCGCGGTGCAGGACCTGGACGCCCTGTCCTTCGTGTTCGTGCGCAGCGAGAGCGACGTGTTCGCCCTGCGCCGGGTCACCCTCGGCCCGCGCCTGGGCGACCGCGTGGCGGTGCTGGCCGGCCTGGACCCGGCCGACGAGGTGGTCGTCACCGGCGTGCAGACCGTGGCCACGGAACTCCTGAAATCCCGCCTCGGCGCCGGCTGCGCCGGGGACTGACGTGTCGCGACCGGACGAAGGGACCGCCATGCCCGCACGCCTGCTCGAGGCCGCCCTGGCCAACCGACCCCTGACCGCCCTGGGCGGCCTGCTGCTGCTGGGCCTGGGCGGCTGGGCCCTGATGACCCTGCCCCTGGACGCCTTCCCGGACACCACCCCGATCCAGGTGCAGATCAACGCCGTGGCCCCGTCCCTGGCGCCCGAGGAGATCGAGCAGCAGATCACCCTGCCGGTCGAGCTGGCCCTGGGCGGCCTGCCGGGTCTGGTGGAGGTGCGCTCGATCGCCAAGTTCGGCTGCACCCAGGTGGTGGCCGGGTTCGCCGAAGGCACGGACATCACCGACGCCCGCCAGCACGTCACCGAGCGCCTGGCCCAGGTGGACCTGCCCGACGGCGTGACCGCCGAGCTGGGCCCCATCGCCACCGGCCTGGGCGAGGTCTTCCACTACCTGGTCACGAGCGACGATCCGGCGCGCAGCCTCGAGGACCTGCGCACGGTCCACGACTGGGTCATCAAGCCGCAGCTGCGCCAGGTGGCCGGCGTGGCCGAGGTCAACAGCTGGGGCGGCAAGGTGCGCCAGTTCCACGTGGTGGTCTCGCCCGAGCGGCTGGCCCGCTACGGGCTGACCCTCGGCGACGTGGTCGCAGCCCTGGAGGCGGCCAACCGCAACGTGGGCGGGGGCACCGTCACCGAGGGCGGCGTGGCGCGGGTCGTGCACGGGCAGGGGCGCGTGGGCAGCCTCGAGGACATCGCCGCGGTGACCGTCACGGGCCGCGACGGCCGACCCGTCACCGTGGGCGACGTGGCCGAGGCGGTCGAGATCGGCCACGAGATCCGCCGCGGCGCGGTCACCGCCGGCGGCCGGGGCGAGGTGATGCTGGGCCTGGCCTTCACCCTCATGGGCGAAAACCCGGCCGCAGTCACCACGCAGCTGAAGGAGCGCCTGGCGGCGGTGCAGGGCTCGCTGCCGCCGGACGTGCGGGTCGAGGTCCTGTACGACCGCACCGAGCTGACGGCCCAGGTCATCGGCACCGTGCGCCACAACCTGCTGATCGGCGCCGTCCTGGTCGTCGGCGTGCTGTACCTGCTATTGGGCGGCCTGCGCGCGGGCCTGATCGTCGCGGTGACCATCCCCCTGTCCCTGCTGGGGGCGGCCGTCGGCATGCAGTGGCTGGGGATCGCCGCCAGCCTGCTGTCGCTGGGGGCCATGGACTTCGGCATCCTGGTGGACGGCTCGGTGGTGGTGACCGAGGCGGGCGTGCGCCGCCTGGCCGACCGCCGCCGCGTCCTGGGCCGGGCCCTGACCGGGGCCGAGCGCCGGGCCGCCGTCGCCGACGCGGGCCGCGAGGTCGCGCGCCCCATGGTCTTCGGCATGCTCATCATCCTGATCGTCTTTCTGCCCATCCTCGGCCTGCAGGGCACCGAGGGCCGCATGTTCCGGCCCATGGCCGTGACCTTCATGATCGCCCTGGTGGTGTCGCTGCTGCTGGCGCTGACCCTGACGCCGGTGTTGGCTTCGTGGTTCCTGCGCGGGGACGGCCCGGTCAGGGAGCGCCGGATCGACCGCGTCCTGCAGGACGGCTACCGGCGGCTGCTGGCGGCGGCCCTGGGCCGGCGCCGGATGGTGCTGGCCGGCGCGACCGTGCTGGTGGTGCTGGGCGCGGTGGGCGCGGCGCGCCTGGGGGGCGAGTTCCTGCCGCGGCTGAACGAGGGCGCCCTGGTCATCAACACCGTGCGCCTGGCGGGCGTGTCCATCGAGGAGTCGGTGCGCCAGAACACTCGCCTGGAGCAGCTGCTGCTGGACGAGTTCCCCGACGAGGTGCGCGCGGTGTGGTCCCGCATCGGCACGGCCGAGGTCGCCACCGACCCCATGGGCCCCGAGCTGACGGACGTCTTCATCGCCCTTCACCCGCGCGAGCACTGGACGCGGGCGCGCACCCAGGACGAGCTGGCCGCGGCCATGGCCCGGGTGGTGGCCGAGTTCCCCGGCGCCAGCTTCGCCTTCACCCAGCCCATCGAGATGCGCCTGAACGAGATGGCCTCCGGCATCCGCGCCGACCTGGGCGTGAAGATCAGCGGCGACGACATCGCCGAGCTGGAGCGCCTGGCCGGCCGCGTGCGCGCGGTGCTCGAGACGGTGCCCGGCGCCGGCGAGGTGTCGGTGGACCAGGTGGTGGGCCAGCCCGAGGTGGTGGTGCGCCTGGACCGGGGCGCCCTGGTGCGCGCGGGGCTGGGCGCGGACGAGGCCCTGCAGGCGGTGGCCGGGATCGGCGGCATCACCGTGGGCGAGGTCTACGAGGGCCTGCGCCCCTTCCCGCTGGTGGTGCGCTGGCCGGACCGCTACCGGGAGGACCGCGCCGCCCTGGCCGGGCTGCTGGTGTCCGGCACGAGCGGCGCGCGCCAGCCCCTGGGCCAGGTCGCAACGATCGCCGACGTGGAAGGCCTGGCCACCATCAACCGCGAGTGGGGCCGGCGCCTGGTGCGGGTGCAGTGCTCGGTGCAGGGTCGCGACGTGATGTCCTTCGTGGACGAGGCGCGGCAGCGCATCGCCCAGGAAGTGGACCTGCCCACGGGCTACGTGGTGGCCTGGGGCGGCCAGTTCGAGCACCTGGAGCGGGCGCGGCTGCGCCTGGGCGTCCTGGTGCCGACCGCACTGCTGCTGGTGCTGGCCCTGCTGTACCTGAGCCTGCGGCGCGTGCGGGACGTGGCGATCATCGCCACCGGCATCCCCTTCGCCTTCCTGGGCGGGGTGGCGGCGCTGCACCTGCGCGGCCTGCCCTTCAGCGTCAGCGCGGCCGTGGGGTTCATCGCCCTGGCGAGGATCGCCGTGCTGAACGGGCAGATCCTGGTGCACGCCCTGCGCCGCCGCCTGGCCACCGGCAGCGAACCCGGCCAGGCCGTGGTCGAGGCGGCGGTGGGCCGCCTGCGCCCGGTGCTGGCGACGGCCGTCACCGACGCCGTGGGCTTCGTGCCCATGGCCCTGTCCACGGGCGTGGGCGCGGAGATCCAGCGGCCCCTGGCCACCGTCGTGATCGGCGGCGTGGCGACCTCCATGCTCCTGACCCTGCTGGTGCTACCGGTGCTGTACCGGGTGTTCGGGGTCGGGTCGAAGACGGACGCCGGCGCGGAGGTCGGCGCGTCCGGACCCGCGGCCTGACTTCGGTGATGGGAACCAGCCATCGGTGACCCCGCGCCGGGAAGAACCCGCAACGGCACCACGCCGCCAGGTGCCACTGAAAACGGATATTCTTATCGCTTTTTTCTGGCGCAGGGCCGATCCGGAGGCAATCTTTGCGGCAGGGTTTAGTCAAGCCATAAACTTGTGCCCTACGCGAAAGGATAAGCCATGCGCCTCTGCCGCAACGTGTTAGCCGTCATCCTGGCGCTCATGGGCGCCTGCCCCGCAGCCGGCGACGAGGTCATGCCCCGGGTGTTTCTCAGCGGCTTCATGGACCTGCAATGGGAGCCGGACGCGGACGGGACCACCAGCAGGGTCCACCGCCTGGGCCAAGCCGAGTTCGACCTCGACGCGGAGATCGCCCCCGGGGTGGGCCTTTGCCTGGCGCCGGCCTGGGATCCGGTGACCGAGGCCTTCGGGGTGGGCATGGCCGCGGTCACCCTGCAGTTCACGCCCGGCGACCCGGCCGCCTTGTGCCGGGGCGAGCTGGGCGGCCAGACCGGGCTGATGGCCGGCCGCTTCGACGTGCCCTTCGGCATCGACTGGCTGTTCTATCCCTCCATCGACCGGCCCCTGGTGACGATGCCCCTGCCGGTGGCCGCCACCCACGGCGGCTGGAACGCCGACGGGGTGATGGCCTACGGCGCGGCCGGCCCCTGGAACGGGATCATCCACGCCACCACGGGCTTCGACCACTCGCGGGTGCTGGATTCCGGCGGCGAGGGCATCTGGACGGGCCGGCAGGCGGTGGGCGGGCGCCTGGGCGTGGCCCTCTGGCCGGGAGTGTCCCTGGGGGCGTCGGCCGCGGGCATCGAGGCCGTCGAGGACCAGCAGCGCCAGTTCCTGGCCGGCTGGGACCTGTTCGTCGAGCGCGGACCGGCCACCCTGCGGGGCGAGTTGCTGCGGCTGCGCCCCCGCGGCCCGGAAGAGCACCTGGACCACGGCTGGTACGTGGCCGCCCAGTGGGACTTCGGCGCCGCCTACGGCATCGTGCGCTGGGACGAGTGGCGGCCCGAGGGCCTGGCCCGCGAACGCCGCCTGAGCCTGGGCGCGGGGGTGCCGGTCCGGGGCGCGGTGGTCCTGAGGGGCGAATACGAACTGTGGCCGGACGCGGGCCGCGCCGACCGCCTGGTGCTGCAGGTGGCCGCGGGCTTCAGCCAGTAGCGGACCGGGCTAGGCGAAGGTCCAGACCGAACCGCCGGGGCCGTCCTGCACCGCCACCCCCAGGCCGGCGAGTTCGTCCCGCAGGCGGTCGGCGGTGGCGAAGTCCCGGGCCAGGCGGGCCGCCTGGCGCGCCGCCACCAGCTCGTCGACCTTCGCCGTGTCCAGGCCGATGCGCGCGGCCTTCAGGTCGCGCCGGCGGGCGAGCCAGGCGTCCGGATCGTCGCCGAAGCAGCCCAGGACCTGGGCCACCTGGGCGAAGTCGGCCCCGAACCGCTCCACCGTGCGCCGGCGCAGGGCCTTGTCCACGCCCTTGGCGGTGTCCAGCAGACCGTTGACCTCGGCCAGGGGCTTGCTGAGGGCGCCCAGGGCGCCGCTGGTGTTGAAGTCGTTGCGCATGTGGCCGACGAAGGCCGCCAGCAGGCCGGCCGTGTGCTCGGCCACCGGCCCGGGGCCTGCCGCCGGAGCGCCCTGGGCCAGGAAGGCGCGGGCCCGCTGCAGCGTGGTGTAGACGTAGGCCAGCCGGTCGTCCGCCTCCTCCAGGCCGGGGAAGCGCACCTGCGAGCGCAGGTCGTCCGGCGGGGTGACCGTGCCGCAGCCGTCGCAGCGGCCGCTCTCCTGCTCCGGACGCGCCAGGACGCGGCCGCAGCGGGGGCAGGCGACCTCCAGTTCGAAGTTCAGGCCGCTGCGGTAGTGCACCGTCAGCAGGAAATAGCGCACCGTCTCGGCAGGGTAGACGGCGGTGATCTCGCGGGTGGTGAAGAAGTTGCCCAGGCTCTTGGACATCTTCTCGCCGTCGAAGTTGATGAAGCCGTTGTGCACCCAGTAGCGGGCGAAAGTGCCCGGGCCGTGCGCGCCCTGGCTCTGGGCGATCTCGTTCTCGTGGTGGGGGAAGATGAGGTCCCGCCCGCCGGTGTGGATGTCGAAGGTCTCGCCCAGGTGGGCCGAGCTCATGGCCGAGCACTCGATGTGCCAGCCCGGCCGGCCCGGGCCCCAGGGGCTGTCCCAGGCGGGCTCGCCCGGCTTGGCGGCCTTCCACAGCGCGAAGTCCAGGGGCGATTCCTTGCGTGGGTCCACGTCGATGCGGCTGCCTGCGCCCTCGATCATCTCGTCGAGCGAGCGCTTGGAGAGCTGCCCGTAGGGACCGAAGGCGCGCACCCGGTAGTAGACGTCGCCCTCGGCGGCGTAGGCCAGGTCCCGCTCCACCAGCGAGGCGACCAGCGCGACGATGGGCTCGAGGTGGTCGCTGACCCGCGGCTCCACGTCCGGGACGAGCATGCCCAGGTCGGTCATGTCCCGGTGGTATTCGTCGGTGTACCGGCGCGCCAGCTCCGCGGCGGGCACCCCCTGCTCGGCGCTGCGGACGATGATCTTGTCGTCGATGTCGGTGACGTTGCGCACGTAGCGCACGTCGTAGCCCTGGTGCCGCAGGAAGCGCACCATCACGTCCGGCACGATGGCCGCCCGCGCGTTGCCCAGGTGGGTCAGGCCGTAGACCGTGGGGCCGCAGCAGTAGACGCCGCAGCGGCCGGGCTCGAGGGTCTCCAGGACGCGCTTGGTGCCGCTGAGGGTGTCGAAAAGGACGATCTCGGGCAGACGGGTCTCGGTCATGGCGCGGGAACCTCGCGGAATCGGATGGCATAACTGGGCGGCGACCGGTCCGCGGGAATGTAGTACGAATCCGCGGGTCGGACCAGTGCGGGATGCGCCCGGCGGCGCGGGTCAGCGCCAGCGGGCCTTCAGGCCGCCGAAGGACGCGGTCCCCACCCCGATGGCCTCCTCGATGATGATCCGGTCGCCGGTGCTGCGGGTGTGGGGCACCGACGCGTTCAGCGGATCGCGCAGGCTGACGGCCCGGAACTCCAGGTCGCAGAAGCCGGCGGCCAGGGCCGTGAAGTGCAGCACCGCCAGGGCGCCCGCGCCGGCGTGCCCGGTGGTCATCACCGAGCCGGTGACCTGCACGAGGTCGGCGACCGACTCCCCCGCGTCGGCCCAGAAGAAATAGGGCTGCGGCGCGGTGGTGAACCAGTCCCCGACGGTGACCGAGTCCAGCCGCACCACGGTCGGGTCGAAGGTGAACAGCACGTCCGCCCCCATGACGGTCACGCCCTCGGTGTCCAGCACCAGCGCGACGGTGAACACCTCGCTGGCGGGCACGGTCTCGGCCGGGTCAAACCCGATCCATTGGGCGGAGGCGGCTCCGGTGGCGGCGGCGACGAAAAGGACGGCCAGGAAGGCCGCACGGATGGTACGCTTCATAATGGGCCATGCGCTTTCATGATAATGAGACGGTCCCCCGGTCGATATCGCGCGGATTATGCCACAGAAGCGGGCCGGAGTCCAGCCCGACGCGGTCAGTCGGGCGCCCGTCGGGGGCCCCGCAGCCGCGCGCCCGCCGGCTCCGCCAACTCCGGGGGCCGAAGGCTCTGCTCCTGCTGCATCGCCGGCGGCAGCGCGGCCGCCGCGGCCTCGCTGCAGACCAGACGGTTGCGGCCGCCGCTCTTGGCCGCGTACAGGGCGGCGTCCGCCGCGGCGAACAGCGCGCGGGCCGACAAACCGTCCCCGGGCGCGACCGCCACACCGGCCGAAACGGTGATCGAACCGAGCAGCCGGTCCTCGTGCCTGATGGTCAGGTTCCGCACCAGCACGCGCAGCTCGTCCACGCGCCGGCAGGTGTCCGCGCTGGGGGATTCGGGCATGACCAGGACGAACTCCTCGCCGCCGTACCGGCAGACGATGTCACTTTGGCGAACCGCGGCCCGCAGGATCTCGCCGACGTTCTGCAGCAGCAGGTCGCCGGCCTCGTGCCCGTAGGAGTCGTTGAAGTCCTTGAAGTGGTCGAGGTCCAGCACGACGAGACCCAAGGCGGTCCCCTGGCGCTGCGCCCGGTGCAGCTCCCGGTCCAGGCTGTCCACCAGGTAGCGCCGGTTGAACAGACCGGTCAAGGGGTCGCGGTTGGCCTGCTCGCGCAGCTTGGTCTGCAGGCGCACGTTGTACAGCGAGAGCTTGATCGCTTCGCCGAGGGTGATCGCCGTGTTGCGCCGGCCGAGACGATGGTCGCTGCTGCCCGCCTGGTCGGTCATCAGGCACAGCACGCCCAGGGATTCGCCCTGCACGGTCAGCGGCACGCACAGGTAGCCCGATCGCGGCCGTGCGGTGAAGTGGGCGCACAGCAGGTCGCTGCCCGTGTCCTGCACCTCGTGCGGTTGCCCGCGCCGCAGGCCCCAGCAGTCGTGCAGGGCGAAGTTCGCGAACGACGACGCGGCCTGGCCCCAGCTGGCCACGATCTCCAGGTCGTGCCGGCCGGGGCGCGCGATCGCCAGGCAGCCGTCCTGGCCGGCGAACAGCTCGCCGGCCATCAGGGCGACCACCCGGCAGGCTTCATCCTGCGTGTGGCACGCCTGCAGCAGCGAGCTCATGCGGTGCAGCAGCTGCATCTCGCTGTCCCGCTGCCGCAGCTCGGCCACCAGGGCGGCGAGTTCCTCGTTGGCCGCCTGCAGTTGACCCGCGGCGCGCCGGCGTTCGGTATTGTCCCTGATGTTGCACTGGATCACCCGCTTGCCGTTGACCAGGTAGACGTTGCTGATGAACTCCACCGCCCGGAATTCCTTGCCCTTGGTCTGCAGGGGCAGGTTGTCGTAGCGGGCGTACTCGGTGGACTGCAGGCGTTCGAAGGCCTCCTGGTTGGCGGCGATGTCGTGGAACGGACCCAGTTCCCACAGGGCCTTGCCCACCAGCTCGTCGTGGGTGAACCCCAGCAGGCTTTCCAGGAACGGGTTGGCGTCCACGATCACGCCGGTATCCGCGTCCAGGATGAGGATGCCGTCCTTGGCCGTCTCGAACAGCCGCCGGTAGCGGGCCTCGGAGGCCCGCAACGACGCGCCGAGCGGCGTGTTCGCTTCTGATGCCATCGGCACCTCCTTGACCGGGTCCGTCCGGGGGCGCCTGGCTAGAAGCCGAGGCCCACGACCAGCATCGTGGTAAACCCGTTCAGCTTGAAGCCCTCGAGGGCATAGTCCTCGCCGTTGAGATCGATCTGCTGGCCGCCGAAGTCGGGGTCGTTCCAGACGTACCTCGCCTCGAGCCCCACGAAGACCCGCGACGAGACGTCGACGTTGATGCCGGCACCCGCGTGGACACCGAACGTCGTGGTGCCCTCGAAGGTGTTGGCGTGTTCGCTCACGTCGAACGCCGAGAAGTACGCGCCGACGCCGAACTCGCCGTACGGGAACACCGGGCCCACGGGGACGAAGACCTTGGCGGAAACGAGAATGGGGACGACGTGGTAGTCGAGCTTGAGATCGTACCGCGCCTCGGAGAGGTTCATGACCGAGCCGTTGGACTTGAAGTAGCCCAGGCCCACTTCGAGGGCGAAGGACGGGGAGAAGTAGTGGCCGAACGCGAACTCGCCGGCGACGCCGGTCTTGGTATCCGCGCCGAAGGTCTCGTCCACGTTGACGTTGCCGAGGTCGAACTCCCTGCTGGGCGAGTAGATGCCGCCCTTGAGAGCGATGTAGTTGCCGGTCTGACCCTCCGCCGTGGCGTCACCGGCCAGGCCCACCAGGCCCACCAGGCCGACCATCAGGGCCGTCGCCAGGGCGCAGCCTCGCGTCGCATTGCGCCGCCATCCATTCCCATTGCGTTGCATAGCAAGATCCTTCCGTTTGCCGTTCGTCCGGGAGGCGTGGCCT
>JBHEPC010000280.1:0-3359 GCA_046260475.1 Candidatus Krumholzibacteriia bacterium
CTGGTGGACCTGGACGGGGACGTGTGGGCGGTGCCCGACGGCGGCTCGCCGCGGACCGTCTTCTACGGTGCGATCAACCAGGCCTGGCCGCTGCCGGACACCTACCTGACCGTGAGCGTGGGCGGCACCCTGCCCTGGGACGGCGCCCCGGGCGGCTCGCGCGCCACCATGGCCCAGATGGACACGACGTCCGTGCCCTACGGCGACATCGTCGCCCTGCACGACAGCCACTGCTTCATCCCGACGGTCAGCGCCCTGGCCCTGGCGGGCGCCGGTCCGTTCCACGACGTGGACGGCGATCCGGACCTGATGACCTTGACCGCCTTCGACCAGGTCCACTTCCCGGCGGCGAACCAGGAGCACATCGCGCTGACGCCCGAGAACAAGGGGTGGTTCCTGGCCGCGCTGCAGGACGGGCTGTCGGCGGTGGACGAGCTGCCCGCCGCGGCAGCCGCCGGGCCGGTGCTGCTGCCGGCGGCGCCGAATCCGTTCAACCCGCGCACGCAGGTGCGCTTCACGCTGGCCGAGCCGGGTCCGGTGACGCTGCGGGTGTACGACGTGGCGGGGCGGCGGGTGCGCACCCTGCTGGACCGGCGGGTTCTGGCCGCCGGTTCCCATGCCGCGCCCTGGCTGGGGAACGACGACAGGGGACGCGCGGTCGCGTCGGGCGTCTACGTGATCCGTCTGGAGACCGGCGCAACCGCGCGGACGGGGCGGGTCGTGCTGGCGAAGTAGCTGCCCGGGTCTTGCGGGTCGAGCCGTCGATCGGATCGGAAGTGTCGCTGACTTCCCTGCGTGCCTCACTCCTGCACCGGGACGCCGCCTGGGCGCTGGTGGCCGTCGGCCTGGGCCTGGCCCTGTTCCTGTGGCGATTCGACCCCGCCGTCGTCGCGCCGCGCAACGTCGACCGGCTGCTGGCCGTCGGCGGCGACCCCGCGATGAATGTCCTCGGCTGGGAATACTTCCGCAGCGAGCCGTGGTCGTGGCCGCCCGGGCGGATCGAGAACTACGGCGCCCCCTTCGGCAGCAGCATCGGCCTCGTCGACGGCATCCCCCTGCTGGGGCTGCCCGGCAAGCTGCTGGGCGGGCGTTGGACCGGCCCCTGGCAGTATTTCGGGATCTGGCTGCTGGCCAGCTACCTCCTGCAGGCTTTCGTGTCCTGGCAGGCGGTGGGACTTGTGCTCCGGCGGCATGGGCCGCGGCTGCTGGCGACGGCGCTGCTGCTGCTGATGCCGGCGTTCCTGAGGCGGACCGGCCACATGGCCCTGACCGCCCACTGGCTGGTGCTGCTGGCCCTGGTGCTCTACGGCCGCCGCGCCGGCCCGGCGGCCTGGCTGGGCCTGGTCGCGGTGGCGTCGCTCTGCCATCCCTACCTGACGGCCATGGTGCTCGCTGTGGCGGCGGCGTACCAGCTGAAAGCCTGGCTCATCGACCGCACGGCCCGTCCGGGACAGGTGGCGGCGGTCCTCGTGGCGATGGCCGCCCTGGTGGCGGCGGGTTGGTGGCTCGGCGGGTTGTTCGTCTACGGGCCGGGCGTCAACGACGGCGTCTACGGCTTCGGCCGGTTCAGCGCCAACCTCAACACGCTGTTCAATCCCGTGCAGGCCGGCCGCCTGCTGCCGCCATTGCCCCTGATGCACGGCGAGCAGGTCGAGGGCTTCAACTACCTGGGTCTGGGGCTGCTCGCGCTGTGGGGCCTGGCCCTGGCCACGGTGCCGAGGGACCGCTCGATCCTGCGCCGCCTCGGCGCCCACTGGCCGCTCGTGGGCGTGCTGGCGATCCTGGCGGCGTTCGCAGTCAGCTCGACCGTCACCTGGGGCGACCGCATCCTGCGGGAGGTGGATCTGCCGGAGGCCCTGACGCCGTTGACCGGGGCGTTCCGCGCCTCCGGCCGTTTCCTGTGGCCGGTGACCTACGCCGGCACCTTGTACGCCCTGGCCGCCCTCGGCCGCACCTGCGGCGGCCGCACGCAGACGGTGCTGCTGGCCGGCCTGCTGCTGGTCCAGATCGTCGACCTCGGCCCCACGCTGCGCCGGCGGGCGCTCTTCGCCTCCGACCGGATCGACACCCGCTTGGTGGATCCCGCCTGGACGACGGTCATGGCCGGCACCGAGCGGCTGCTGACCGTGCCGCCGCTGGCGGCGGGCACCCAATTCCCCTACGACTTCCGCGACCTGGACCTGCCGCTGGTGGGCCGCGGCGTGCCGACCTCGGCGGCCTACCTCACCCGCAGCGACCGGGCCCGGACCCGGCAATGGTCGGCGGACCTGCTGGCCGGCCTGGCCGCCGGCCGGCGCCCCGACCCCGGCACCACCTTCGTCGTGCGGGACACCGAGCTGCCGGCATACCTCGCGGCCCTGACGCCGGATTTCGCGGCCTACAACCTCGACGGCTTCCGGGTCCTGGTCGACCGGTCGATCCCCCTGCCGGGCGCAGTGGCCTACCAGCGGGCGCGGCCCGGGCGGCTCGCGGCGTTCCTGGCCGAGCATGCCGGCCACACCCTGGTCCTCGCCGCCAAGGACGAGGCGACCCGGAACCTGGGCGAGTCGGCCCGCGACGCGCTGCGCGCGCGGGGTCTGGAGGTGGACCGGCTGGAGTACCGCTGCTCGTTCGCGGCGGTGTTGGCGCCCGACGGTGCGGTCTGGCAGGAGATCCGCAACGACCGTGACGTCCGGCACGCTGTCGGGCAGCCGGTCCGGCTGGAGATCCGTTCGGCCGGCCTGCACCACGGCAATCTGGTGTCCATCCGCCTGGACGGCATCGAGCACGCCGTCGCCAGCCGGGGACTGAACATCCTCGCCCTGGACGCCGACGGGCAGCCCGTGGCCCTGGGCGTGTTCGACACGTGCCTCGACGATGGGGGTTGGAGCCTGGAGTACCGGCGCCCGTCCCCATTGGATCGCCGGGGTGCGCCGTGATACCCCGGTTGCGCGCCGCGCCGGATCGGCCGGGCGGGTGACACGGTTTGCGGGCCGGCACCAAGAAAAGGGACCCCGCCTGGCGGCGGGGTCCCCGAGCATCGACCGGGAGTCGGCCGGTCGCTAGGCCTTCTCCCACCTCCGGCTGTTGTTCACCAGCCCGCTGGCCGCGATCAGCGCCAGCACGATCAGCGTGAAGATGTACACCCAGTCGGGCACCTGCGCGGCATCGCCCTGGGCGTAGCTGTGCAGGCCGGTCAGGAAGTAGTTCACGCCGAAGTAGGTCATCACGACCGAGCTGATGGCCGCCGTCGAAAGGGCCGCGGTCAGCCAGGCCGACCTCAGCCTCGGGATGAAGCGAAAGTGCAGCACGATGGCGTAGACCAGGATCGTCACCAGCGACCAGGTCTCCTTGGCGTCCCAGCCCCAGTAGCGGCCCCA
>JBHEPC010000174.1:0-3193 GCA_046260475.1 Candidatus Krumholzibacteriia bacterium
GTTGTGCAGGGCGAAGAGCCAGTCGGGCCCCAGGGCCAGGAAGCGCGGGTCGGCCGCCACCTTGGCCGCCCCTTGGCCCGTCTCTTCGGCCGGTTGGAAGAGCAGGACGACGCGGCCGCGTGCGGGCGCATCGGCGGCCAACTCCCGCGCCACCCCCAGCAGGATGGCCATGTGCCCATCGTGGCCGCATTTGTGGGCGCAGCCCGGCGTGCGCGAGGCGTGGTCCAGGTCGAGGGTCTCGCAGACGGGCAGGGCGTCCAACTCGGCCCGCAGCACCACCGTGGGCCCGGGCGCGGCGTTCGGCGCCGCGAACACCGCCGCCACGCCGTGGCCGCCCAGGCCGGTCAGCAGCCCGGTGGGCGCGCAGGCCCGCAGGAGTGCGGCCACCGCGGCGGCGGTGGCGGCCTCGGCGCCCGAGGGCTCGGCCAGGGCGTGCAGGCGGCGGCGCAGGGCGACCAGGTCGAGGTCGGCCGTGCTCATCGTCCCGCCACCGCCGCGGCCAGCTGCCCGGCCAGCACCCGGCCGCGGCCGGTCATCCGCGCCAGGGAGGCCGCCTCGTGCAGCACCTCGCCCTGCAGCAGCCGCCGCATGAACCAGGCCAGATCCCGGGCATCGCTCACCAGGCCGCCGCCGCCGAAGAGGTCCAGGCCCAGGCGGCCCTGTTCGGCCAGGCGCAGCAGAGGCGGTGCAGGCTCATGACCGCTCCTTGTCCAGGCGCACCAGCCAGGCCGCCGGCAGGGCCGGGCTGGTCAGGTGCTCCTCGCCCAGGCTGTTGAGGTAGGCGCCGACCCGGGCGGCGTCGGCGCTGCGGCCGGCCAGGTTGGCGAAATGGTGCATCATGGTCACCGTTAAGGTGGTCCCGACTGCGCCGTGGGGGCGCAGGTCCACCGCCAGGCCCCGGCGCCGAGCGTAGCCGCGCACGCCGTCCAGGTCCGGCAGGCCGCACTCCAGGTGCTCGCGGGCCCAGCCGGCGCCCGTCAGCGCCACGATCAGGCGTAGGCGCTCCGCGTGGTCCACGCCGGGTGCGGCGAAGGGTCCCAGCAGCAGCACGTGCCGGCGCGCCGCACCCACCAACCCGTCCAGGAAGGCGTCCCGTCCGGCGGCGGGGATGTGCTCGAGCACGTGGCAGGCGCACACCACGTCGGCGCTCTCCGGCGCCAGGGGCAGCGCCAGCCCCGACAGGCCGTTGGCCTGGGGCTCGACCAGGAGGTAGCGGTCCCCGGGCAGGAAATGGGCCAGGGCCCCGTCCCCGCCGCCCACGTCCACCACCGCGGCAGGAGGCGTGCCCACCAGGCGCCGGATCTCGGCGGCCACCGTGCGCAGGCGCAGGAAGCGGTTGTGGTCGAGGCTGGCCAACGGCACGGCCGCGGTGCGGTCGGCGATGCTGCGCAGCTGCGGCACCACGGCCGCATCGGGGCCGCCCACCCCCTCGAGGGTCGCCAACAGGTCCCGGGCCGCGTCCACCCGGCCCAGGTGCAGCAGCGCCACGGCCAGCTTCACCGCCAGGGCCGGCGTGCCGCCGCCCAGGAAGTGGGCGCCGCGGTAGCAGGCCTGGGCCAGGGCGTGGTCGCCGGCCTCGCGCCAGGCATCGCCCAGGGCCTCGTGGGCGGCCGGGTCCAGGGGGCGGGCCGCGACGGCGGCGAGGGCATCCTGCGGCGGCATGGGTGTCCTTTCCCGCGGGCTCAGGCCCGCGCTCCGGTGAAGGCCAGGCGCTCGCCGCGGGCTCCGGGCTGCACGCGCCCGTCCCGCCAGGCGATCCGGCCCGAGACGATGGTGGTGTCCACGCGGCCGGGGAAGGTGACGCCGGCCAGGGGCGTCCAGCCGCACTTGGAGAGGACCAGGTCGTCGCCCACGGTCAGCGGGCGGTCCGGATCCAGCAGCACCAGGTCGGCCCACCAGCCCTCGCGCACGAAGCCCCGCTCGGCGACGCCGAACAGGCGCGCCGGGTTGTGGCAGGCCTTCTCCACCAGCTCCGGCAGCGTCAGCACGCCCTCGACGCTCAGGGCATGCAGGGCCGGCAGCAGGAACTGCACCAGGGGCAGCCCGCTGGGGCAGCCGAAGTAGGGGCTGGCCTTCTCCTGCCGGGTGTGGGGGGCGTGGTCGGTGGCGATCACGTCCAGGCGGCCGTCGGTGAGGGCGGCCCGCAGGGCGTCCCGGTCGGCGGCCGTCTTGATGGCCGGGTTGCACTTGATGAGCCCGCCCAGGCGCCCGTAGTCGGCGTCGGTGAACCACAGGTGGTGGACGCAGACCTCGGCGGTGATGCGCTTGCCGGCCACCGGCCCGGGGGCAAAGAGGTCCAGCTCCTGGGCCGTCGTCAGGTGCAGCACGTGCAGGCGTGTGCCGTGCTCCTTGGCCAGCTCCACCGCCAACTGCGAGGACTTGAGGCAGGCCTCGCGGCTGCGGATCACCGGGTGCTGGTCCATGGGCACGTCGTCCCCGTGGCGGGCCCGCCAGATGCGCTCGTTGGCGCGGATGGTCGGGTCGTCCTCGCAGTGGACGGCGACCAGGCCGGGCGCGTCGCGGAAGATGCCCGCCAGGGTCGCGGGGTCGTCCACCAGCATGTTCCCGGTGGAGCTGCCCATGAACACCTTCACGCCGCAGGCCGTGCCCGGTCGCAGGCGCCGGATGTGCTCGAGGTTGTCGCCGGAGGCGCCCAGGTAGAAGGCGTAGTTGGCCACCGACGCCCGCGCCGCCAGGGCGCAGCGCTCCTCCAGCAGCGCGGCCGTCAGGGTGGCCGGGTTCACGTTGGGCATGTCCATGAAGCTGGTCACGCCGCCGGCCACGGCCGCCCGCGACTCGCTCGCCAGGTCCGCTTTGTGGGTCAGGCCCGGCTCGCGGAAGTGCACCTGGTCGTCGATCAGGCCCGGCAGCAGGTACCTGCCGGCGGCCTCGATCACCGTGCCGGCCGGCCGGGAGGAGAGATCGCCCCCGATGGCGGCGATGCGCCCGCCCGCCACCAGCACGTCGGCCTCGCGCACCTGGCCCTCGTTCACCACGCGGGCGCCGGCGATCAGCAGGGTGGGCGCGGGGTCGGTCACGGCGGGCTCCCGGGACGAGGGTGAAGGGGCGCCCGCATGGTACGCCACCGGCGGGCCTGAGGCCAGCCCGGCGCGGGTCGACTGGTCCGCAAGCTGTCCTTGGTCCGCTAGGCCGAGGGCTACTCGGAGGCCGCTTCGTAGTCGGCCCACACGGC
>JBHEPC010000305.1:0-3728 GCA_046260475.1 Candidatus Krumholzibacteriia bacterium
GTTCACGTCGTCCCTTTCGTCCCTACTGCGCGTAGTCGTAGAAGCCCTTGCCGCTCTTGCGGCCCAGGTACCCCGCATCCACCATGCGCCGCAGCAGCGGGCAGGGGCGGTACTTGCTGTCGCCGAAGCCGTCGTACAGCACGTTCATGATGTCCAGGCACACGTCCAGGCCGATGAAGTCGGCCAGGGTCAAAGGGCCCATGGGGTGGGCCATGCCCAGCTTCATCACCGTGTCGATGGCCTCGCGGTCGGCCACACCCTCCATCAGGCAGAAGACGGCCTCGTTGATCATGGGCATCAGCACGCGGTTGCTGATGAAGCCCGGGTAGTCCTGCACCGTGACCGGCACCTTGCCCAGGTCCTTGGCCACCTGCGTGGTGAAGTCCAGGGTCTCGCCGCTGGTCGCCTGCCCGCAGATGATCTCCACCAGCTTCATCACCGGCACCGGGTTCATGAAGTGCATGCCGATCACGCGGTCGGCGCGCCCGGTGGTGCCGGCGATCTTGGTCAGGCTGATGCTGCTGGTGTTGCTGGCCAGGATGGTCTCGGGCCCGCAGGCGGTGTCCAGGGTCGTGAAGATGTCCTTCTTTACCGCGAAGCTCTCGAAGACGGCCTCGACGACCAGGGCGCTGCCGGCGGCCGCCTTCAGGTCGGTGGCCGGGTGCAGCCGGCCGAGCGTGCCCTTGGCGTCCGCCTCGCTGATGGCCTCCTTCTTCACCTGCCGGGCCAGGTTCTTCTCGATGGTGGCCACCGCCCGGTCCAGGTACTCCTGCTTGACGTCGATCAGGGTGACGTCGTGGCCCGTCTGGGCGAAGACGTGGGCGATGCCGTTGCCCATGGTCCCGCCGCCGATCACTGCGACCTTCATGTCCGGTCCTTTCGGTTCGCCCTAGGCGGGCAGGCTGACGGCCATGCTGACGGCGTCGCCGCCGCCCAGGCACAGGCTGGCGATGCCCTTGTTCACCTTGCGGTCCTCCATGGCGTGGATCAGGGTGACGAGGATGCGCGCGCCCGAGCAGCCTATGGGGTGGCCCAGGGACACGCCGCCGCCGCGCACGTTGACCTTGTCATCGTCCAGCTCGAGGGCCCTGACGACGCCCAGGCTCTGGGCGGCGAAGGCCTCGTTCAGCTCGTACAGGCCGTAGTCGGCGGCCGTGGTGCCCAGCTTGCGCCAGAGATTCCGGATGCTGGTCACCGGCGCCATCATCACCTCGTGGGGCTCGACCGCGCCGGTCGCGGCCCCGTCGATGAAGGCACGGACCTTCAGCTTGTTGGCCCGGGCGAACTCCTCGCTGCAGACCAGCAGGGCCGCCGCGCCGTCGTTGATGCTCGACGCGTTGCCGGCGGTCACCGAGCCGCCGTCGCGCTTGAAGGCGGGCCTGAGCTTTGCCATCGCGTCCGGGCTGGCGTCGGCGCGGGGGCCCTCGTCGCGGCTGACCATGACCGGGTCGCCCTTGCGCTGGGGCACGGCCACCGGCACCACCTCGCGGTCGAACTCGCCGCCATCGCGGGCCGCGGCGGCGCGGTGGTGGCTGCGCACGGCGTAGGCGTCCTGGTCCGCGCGCGAGACCGTGTAGGTGTCGACCACCCACTCGGCGGTCATGCCCATGTGGAAGTTGTTGTAGATGTCCCACAGGCCGTCGTGAACCAGCAGGTCGGTGACCGTGGCGTCGCCCAGGCGCAGGCCGTCGCGGGCGGTCAACAGCGCGTAGGGGATCCGGCTCATGTTCTCCATGCCGCCGGCGATGACGCACTCCTTGTCGCCGGCGCGGATGGCCTGGTCGGCCAGGGCCACGGCCTTCAGGCCCGAGCCGCAGACCTTGTTGATGGTCATGGCGCTGACCGAGGCGGGGACGCCGCCGAAGATGGCCGCCTGGCGGGCGGGGTTCTGCTGCAGGCCGGCCTGGCAGACGCAGCCCAGGATGACCTCGTCCACCTTCGCGGGGTCGAGCCCGGTGCGCTCGAGGATGGCCTTGACGCAGGCCGCGCCCAGTTCGGGTGCCCGGACCGTCGCCAGGCCGCCCTGGAAGCGGCCGATGGGCGTGCGCACGGCCTCGCAGATGACGGATCGCTTGCTCACGTCGGCTCCTTTCGCTCGCGCGGCGGCGAGTCTACTCGCTCAATTCGTGGCGGCCGATCACCATGCGCTGGATCTCGCTGGTGCCTTCGCCGATGGTGCACAGTTTGGCGTCCCGGTAGAAGCGCTCGACCGGGTACTCGCGGGTGTAGCCGTAGCCGGCCAGGATCTGGATGGCGCGGTCGGTGACGAACATGGCCGTCTCGCTGGCGTGCAGCTTGGCCATGGCGGACATCTGGGCGAAGGGCTCGCCCGTGTCCTTCAGACGGCAGGCCTCGTAGGTCAACAGGCGCGCGGCCTGGATCTGGGTGGCCATGTCCGCGAGCATGAACTCGATGGCCTGGAAGCTGGCGATGGGCTTGCCGAACTGGTGGCGCTCCTTGGCGTAGGCCTTGGCCGTGCGGTAGGCGCCCTCGGCCAGGCCCAGAGCCAGGGCGGCGATGGAGATGCGCCCGCCGTCGAGGGTCATCATGAAGTACTTGAAGCCCTCCCCCTCCTTGCCCAGCAGCAGGTCCGCCGGCACGCGCACGTCCTCCAGGGTCAAGGGTGCGGTGTCCGAGCCCCGCATGCCCAGCTTGTCCTCCTTCTTCTCGACCGTGAAGCCGGGCGTATCGGTGGGCACGATGAAGGCGCTGATGCCGCGGCTGCCCTCGGCCGCCGGGTCGGTCCTGGCGGTGATGATCAGGGCGCCGGCGTAGTGGCTGTTGGTGATCCACATCTTCGCGCCGTTGAGCACCCAGTGCTCGCCGTCGCGGACGGCGGTGGTGCGCGTGCCGCCGGCGTCGCTGCCGGCGTTCGCCTCGGTCAGGCCGAAGCTGAGCAGGGACGTGCCCGCGGCCGCGGGCGGCAGGAAGCGCCGCTTCTGCTCTTCGGTGCCCAGGGCGGCGATGGGCCAGCAGCCCAGGCTGTTGTGCGCGGCGACCGTCAGGCCGTGGCTGCCGCAGACGCGGCTGACCTCCTCCACCACCAGGGCGTAGCTGGTCGTGTCGGCGCCCGCGCCGCCGTAGGCCTCCGGGACGGTCAGGCCCAGGAAGCCCAACTCGCCCATCTCCTTGACCGTGGCCTCGGGGAACGCCCCCGTGCGGTCGATCTCGGCGGCGATGGGGGCGATCTTCGTGCGGGCGAAATCCCGTGCCATCTGGCGGATCATGGTCTGGTTCTCGTTCAAATGCATGGCATCTCCGGGCAGGCTCAGGGCGCGTGGGCGCGGGGCGAACAGGCGCCCCGGGGCCGGGCGCACGGCCCCGGGGCGCCACCGTAGCATTGATTCGCATCCATTTACAGGAAAAATGCCCCGAACCGCAAGGCAGTGGGGCAGATACAGGAGAGGATCGCTCGCGCGGGCGGGGCGGGGCGGGACTCCCTTCCCGCCCCGTCCGCGGGGCCGCCGGCGGGGGCGCGGGCGGCCCCCGCTAGCGGTACGTGGCCTTGAGCTCGCCGAAGCTGCTGTCCTGCACGTCGACGCTGGAATCGCAGAGGTTGGGCGCCCCTGGGGACGGCGCGCAGCCGCTGCCGATGGGCTCGAGGCTGCCCGTGTAGGGGTTCAGGGCGTCGAACAGCACCCACTGGTCCCGCTGCACGCTCCAGCCGCAGGAGCGGTCGTCGACCACCTGGTGGCTGGTGTAGTCCACATCGTCGACGTCCTCCCAGG
>JBHEPC010000332.1:0-3040 GCA_046260475.1 Candidatus Krumholzibacteriia bacterium
GTCGCCCAGTTGGCTCTCGCCCTGACCACGGCCCACAAGGAGATGCTGGCCGCCTCGTTCTCGTATTTCCAGCCCGGCCTGCGGCGGCGCATGGGCGGCGCGCAGCTGGTCTGGGCGCTGGCTTGCGGCGCGGCGGCGGCCGGCATCGTCGGCGCCGCCCACAGTGGTCTTGGCCCTGCGGGAATCGCGACCGTCTTCGCCACCACCGCGACGGTCTACGCCGTGTTCGCCCTGCTGGCGCTGCACCTGTTCTGGGCCTTCCAGCTCACCTGGTTCCTGTTCTACACGATCTTCCTGCTGCCCTGGCTGGACCGGGCGGCGGCCGCCGGCGGCATGGACGCGTTCCTGGCACAGCCGCTGCCGTGGGTCGGTGCCGCAGTGGGCACGCTTGCGCTCCTGCGTTGGCGCATGATATCTGCCGCCCAGCACCGGCGGATCTACGGGGCGGTCGTCCTGGGGCCGAACGACATTTTCCGGCCCGGGAGGGTCCGGGAGATGAAGGAGTTGCGCTCGCGCCACGCGCACCCGGTCCAGGGCCCCCGCTGGCGCGCGCGGCTCGTGGAAGCGAACCTCGTGCGCGCCGCCACCGCCGCGCGGGCGAGCCGCGATGCCGCCGCCGTCGCCTGGTTCCATGTCTACGGCGGCCTGACCCAGATGCTGAGCCGGCGCACCTGGGTCGTCGTCCTCCTGGCCGTCGCGCTCACGTGCTTCAGCATCTTCGGCGGCTACTTCGACGGTTCCCGCTCGCCGCGGGACGGCGGCCTGGACCGCTGGTTCGCCGGCATTGCGTTCCAGTGGGCCGCCTTCCCGCTGATCACCGTCTGCGTGGCGACCAACGGAGTGCTGCCGCTGCTGCGCTCGCGGCGCACCGGATTCCGGGCCGAGTTGATGGTGCTGGCCTGGGCGACGGTGCTGTCGGCGCTGCTGGCGGCCGCGACCGTGGGGATCTTCGCCGTGCTCGAGTCCACGCTGCCGGCGCTGCCCTGGTGAGGTGACGAGGTGCCGTTCCTGGCGCCGCGGCCCCACGGCCTGTGGTTGGTGCCCCTGCTGGCGCCGGTGCTGTGGCTGGCGGCGGCGGCGCGGCCGAAGCCCTACTCGACGATGCCGATCCTGGTGATGACCCAGGCCTTCCTGGCCGGCCACGCGGCGATGACCATGTTCCCCTACGCCGCGTCCGTGCCCGCCGCGGCCGTGCTGGCGCTGGGGGCGGGGGTCGTCGCCTTCAGGCTGCGCCGCCGTTGGTGGGCCCGCGGCGACCATCCCGTCTAGAAACGCGGCCCCCGGGAGCCTCATGGCGCCCGGGGGCCGGATCGTCAGCCGCGCGGCCGCTACGGCTTGTAGTAACCCAACGCCTCAGGCATCCACTCGGCCAGATTGCGGATGCGCGTCTCGTCCGAAGGGTGCGAGCTCATAAACTCCGGCGGGGCGCCGCCGCCCGCGGCGGCCATGCGCTCCCAGAACCTCGGCGCCTCGCGGGGGTCGTAGCCGGCCATGGCCATGAAGATCAGGCCCAGACGGTCGGCCTCGCTCTCGTGGGTGCGGCTGAACGGCAGCAGGGCGCCGAACTGGGCGCCCACGGCGAAGGCCGTCATGTAGATGGACTGGGTCTGCTCGGGCTTGCTGCTGACGGCCTCGGACAGGGCCATCCCCCCCAGCTGCACGGCCATCTGCTGGCTCATGCGCTCGCCGCCGTGGTTGGCCACGGCGTGGGCGACCTCGTGGCCCATGACCACGGCCACGCCGGCGGCGTCCTGGCAGATGGGCAGGATGCCCGTGTAGAAGGCCACCTTGCCGCCGGGCATGCACCAGGCGTTGGCCTGGTCGCTCTCGATGAGGTTGAACTCCCAGGCGTAGCCGTCCAGCTGGCTCGACTGGCCGTTCTGGGCGAAGTAGCGCTCGACGGCGCCCTGGATGCGGGTGCCCACGCGTTTGATCATGGCGGTGGCCTCGCGGTCGTTGCTCAGCTTGCTCTCGTTCAGCACCTGGGCGTACTGCTCGTAGCTCATGGCGTTGAGCTGGCTGTCGGAGATCAGGCTGAGCTGGCGGCGGCCGGTCAGCGGCACGGTGGCGCAGGCGGTCACCAGCAGCAGGGCGGCCAGGGCGGCCGCGAGGGTGGTCGTAGAGGAGCGTCTCATGGCCGGAACTCCTTCGGGATGGCGGTGGTCGGAGCCGAACGGCACTCCGGAAGCTTAGCGCCGAAGGGCGCCACTGGCAACGGCACGGGGCTGGTCATCCGGCGGGAATCCGCTAGAATGTCGGCCGTCATTCCGCCCGGCGCCACGCGCCGGAACCACCGCGAAGCGATGAGGTGACGCGATGCGCAACGAACGGGATCCCCGCCTCGACACCCGGACCCTGGCCGCCGAGGCCATCTACTCGGGCGAGGCGTCCATCGACCGCTCGGCGTTCCTGCTGCGGGTGTACGGCCACCTGCTGGGGGCGATCGCCGTGTTCGTGCTGATCGAGACCTGGCTGTTCCAGACCGGCCTGGCCGAAGGCATTTTCCGCGCCCTGGTCGGGGTGAACTGGATGCTGGTGCTGGGCGGGTTCATGGTGTCGGGCTGGCTGGCCCGCGGCCTGGCGTCCCGCGCCGGCGGGCTGGGCACCCAGTACCTGGGCCTGATGCTGTACGTGGTGGCCCAGGCCATCATCTTCGTGCCGCTGCTGTACATCGCCGAATCCCAGGCGGGCGGCGGCGTCATCGGCAGCGCCGCGCTGCTGACCGTCCTGGGCTTCACCGGGCTGACCCTCATCGTGGTCCAGACCCGGCGCGACTTCAGCTTTCTGGGCGGGTTGCTGCGCTGGGGCGGCATCATCGCCCTGCTGGCCATCGCCGGCGGGGTGTTCCTGGGCTGGAACCTGGGCGCCTGGTTCTCCCTGGCCATGGTGGGGCTGGCCGGCGCGGCGATCCTGCACGACACCTCGAAGATCATCCACGTCTGGCCGGACGACCGCTACGTGGGCGCCGCGCTGGAGCTGTTCGCCTCGGTGGCGCTGATGTTCTGGTACATCCTGCGCCTGCTCTCGGCCCGGCGCTGAC
>JBHEPC010000342.1:0-4026 GCA_046260475.1 Candidatus Krumholzibacteriia bacterium
GTGCTGGCGGCGGGCACCTTCGAGATCCGGCAGCCCTAGCCGCAGGACGGGAGGCACACGATGGCATGGATGTCCCGGCTTGTCCGGCTTGTCCGGTCGCCCGTCCGGGTCCCCGGGGCGGCCGTGATGGTGCTGGCGGCCGTGGCCGCGGGACTGCTGGCCGGCTGCGGCGGCACCCGCGGTGGCGGCGACCAGCCCCCATCCATCCACGGCACCGGGGACGAGCAGGCCCTGCGCCTGTTCGGGCGCCTGGAGCGGGAGCACGCCCTGCAGCGGGACGCCCAGGCCGTGGACCTCGTGCACAGCCTCTTGGACTACCACCCGGATTTTCCCCGCCTGGACGAGGCTTTGGCCCTGGGGGCCGCCTCGGCCCGTCGCCTGGGCGACCTGGGCACGGCCCTGGACCTGACCGACACCCGCCTGCGCCGCCTGCCGGCCGGTCCGGACACGGCGTCCCTGCTACGCCAGGCGGCGGGCCTGGCCGCGGCCGCGGCCGACACCGTGCGCGCCGCGGACTACCTGCTGCGGGCGGGGCAGGCCGACCCTGCGAACGCCGGCCCCGGCAGCCTGGGCGAGGTGGCCCCGCTGTTGGACGCCCTCGCCCCGGACCAGGCCCTGGCGCTGCTGGCGGCCCATCCCGGCTCGGCGCTGCGGCCGTACCTGGGCTACCGGGCCGTGCGCGGCCTGCTCCTGACCGGACGCGTCGACGAGGCGCGCGCGCTGGTGGCCGACCTGGAGGCCTCCGCCCCGGGGGACCGCTGGACCGGCGAGGCCCGCTCCGTCCTGGAAGACCCGCGCCAGGCCGCTTTGCCGGGGCGCCGGCCCGCAGCGGCCGCGGTGCGCGCGGACAGAGTGGGGCTCCTCTTCCCCTTGACCGGGCGCTTCGCTGTCCTGGGCAACGCCTGCGTCGACGCCGCGCTGATGGCCGCGGCCGCCGCCGAGGCCGAGACCGGCCGGCGCTGGGAGCTGGTGATCGAGGATTCGGGCGGGGACCCGGTGCCCGCGGCCCTGGCGGCCCGCCGTCTCGTCACCGAGGGAGGCTGCATCGCCCTGCTGGGCGCCCTGACCAGTGCGCCCACCGCCGCGGCGGCCCTGGTGGCCGACCGCTGGGGCGTGCCTCTGGTCTCGCCGACGGCCACCAGCGACCGCCTGTGGGAGCTGGGTCCGGGCGTGTTCCAGACCAACTTGACGGCGGTCCACGAGGCGCGCGTCCTGGCCGATCTGGCGGTGCGCGTGCTGCTGAAGCGGCGCTTCGCCATCCTGCACCCGGACGATGCGGAAGGCGCCCGCCAGGCCGAGCTCTTCCGGGGCGAGGTCGAGGCCCGGGGCGGCGAGGTGATCATCACCCGGCCCTTCCCCGAGCGGGCCACCGATTTCCGCGACCCCATCCTCGAGGTGCGCGCCCTGCGCCCGGAGGTCGTGTTCGTGCCGGCGTCGGTGGACCAGATGGCTCTGCTGGGGCCGCAGCTGGACTTCTACCGCCAGGGCGCCCTGGTCCTGGGTCCCAGCAGCTTCAAGAGCGAGCGGCTGCTCGAGCGCACCGGCGCCGTGCTGGATGGCGTCACCTTCCCCGACGACCTGGCCCTGGTCCCGCCGGCCTGGACCGCCGCCTTCCACGCCGCCTGGCCCGGCGCCAACTACCCGCGCGAGGCCACGGGGCTGGCCCTGAAGACCTACCAGGCCGCCCGCCTGCTGCTGGACGCCCTGGCTGCCAGCGGTGCGGTCGAGCGGCCCGCCCTGACCGCGGCCCTGCAGCGGCGCCTCTCCAGCCGCGATGTCGACACCGATGGTCCCGAGACCTTCGCCCGCTCGGTGCTCGTGGTGCGCGACGGGAAGATCGTGCCGTTCCCGGCCGAGCTCTACACCGACGCCTGGGCGCTGGTGGAGGGGGCCGCCGCGGCCGACAGCCTGGCCGGTGCCGGCGCCGATTCCCTCAGCGCAGGCGGGCCCCTGCGCCGCTGAAGTAGGGGCTGCGGAAGTTCCAGGTCATCTCGATCCAGCGGCCGGCGCCCGGATCCACGCGCCAGCCGAAGACCCACTGGTCGACGGCGGCCAGCACGGCGCGGCCGTAGGTCGGACCGCCGTTGGTGGCCGTGATCATCGACTCGGTGACCCGCCCGTCCCTCCCCACGAAGATGGCGGCCTCGACGAACACCAGCGGCTGCCGGCGCTCGGCTTCCGGCGCGTCCACCGGGTAATCGGGCCGCACCTGGTGCAGGATGAACCAGTCGGGATTGCGCTGCTGGGGCAGGGCCAGCTCCACCTGGGCCTCGCTGGCCTGCTCAGCGTCGGCCACCAGGTCGACCGGAGGGCGGTCGGTGGGCGCGCCCTCCCGCGGCCGGGCCACCGTATCTTCCGCGTCCGGATCGTCGCTCTCCGGCTCGACCACGATCTCTGCCGGCGGGGGCGGCTGCTGCAGGGACTTGGGGAGCTGGTGCACGGCGTCGCGGCCGTCATCGATGGAGATCTCCGGCATGATGCGCAGCTCGCCCGGCGCGCCGTAGTACTCGAAGCGGCGCTTGACCTCCTCCTGGTCCGGACCCAGCAGCACCAGCAGCGCCAGCAGGACCAGCGCCGCCGCCGCTGCGCCCAGCAGGCGGCGCGCGCCACCCTCCTTGAAGGCGGTGTGGGCCCGGCTGGCGAAGGCGTGGGGGCGGTGCTCGTCGCGCATGCTCACTCGTGGTCGGGGGTGTCCTGCTCGGGGCCGCCGGCGGCGAGGCTGCCGGACCAGGTGTCCGGACCCGTGCGCTCCAGCCGCCACAGCTGCCACGCGTCCCGGGTGTGGACCTCCAGGACGTGGCGGGAACCCGGCGCCGGCAAGCCCGGCTCCATGCCTGAAGATACGGGCGCCGCGGCCGGCGGGCCAGCGGGTGCGGGCAGGGGATACCAGGGCAGATTGCCGTCCCACAGGGCCCAGGTGATCTCCGCCACGGCCGGGGCGCCGGGCAGGGCGGGCAGGATGCGCGCGGGATCGGCGACGGGCAGCGCGCCGCCGGACGCAGCCGCGGCCAGGCCCAACAGCAGGGCCCGGGCCTCGGCCGCCTGCCAGGCCGGCTGCTCCAGGCGCCGCTCCGCCGCCGCGTCGTCGGGGCCGGGCAGAGCGATTTCCAGGGCCGGGCAGGCCGTGTGGCGCAGCAGGTACGACCAGGACGGAGCGGCGACCGTCGGCAGGTGCGGCAGCAGGGCGCCCAGGGCGGCGGCCGCGTGCCCGGCCCAGGCCTGCCCGGCGACGCTGGCCGGGTGGTGTCCTACCGAGGATGCGGCGCCCGCGGTGGCCCGGCCGATGGTCAGGAACCAGTGGGCGCCCACGGCGTCGGCCAGGGCGGCCTTGGCGGTGGCGGTGGGCGCTTCGCCCTCGTCCCGGGTCAGGACCGCGCGGGCACCGCAGCCCTCCAGCAGGCGGGCCAGGCGGCGGGCCACCGCCAGGTTCACGTCGGCGCCGCGCAGGCCCATCGGTCCGGCCCCGTCGTGGTCGCTGCCGCCGCCGGCGGGATCGACCACCACGATCGCCCCGTCCAGGGCCGGCACCAGAGAAGCCGAGGCCGCGAACCCGGCCGCATCCGGCGGGTCCACCACCGGCACGCGGCCCGCCGATTCGCGCCACAGGGCGGCGCCCGGGGCGTAGACAAGGCCGCCGACGAGCTCCGGCAGGGGCGCGGTGCCATCGTCCAGCCGGTCGCGCCAGGGGTGCGGTCCGGCGTCCGTCACCGGCACCAGGCGCCTTGCCCGGGCGAGCGTCTGTTCGGTCACCGCCAGCGCCACGGTTTCCGCCCTGGCGGGCACCCACACCGGCGGCCCGTCGCCCCTGAGCACGACCCCGGCCGGGCCGGCCAGGTCCCGCAGGCCGGCCGGTCCCAACCCGGGCCAGCCCAGCTGCCCGGCCGGCGCAGGGCGGCCGTCGGGCGTCGTCCAGGCCAGGTGGGCCCGGCGTGGGCTTGCCTCTTCCGGATCGCTCAGGACCGCGACCGCGAGGGCCGCGGCCCGGGCCGGGAGGATCACCGTCACCGCGGGGGGCGTGCGGCGGCC
>JBHEPC010000362.1:0-3297 GCA_046260475.1 Candidatus Krumholzibacteriia bacterium
CGCCCGGGCCGGCGTGGGCGTCGCCCGCCAGGCCCCGGCCCGCCTCCAGCAGCACCCTCGCGACGGGCTCCTTGGGCGTGCCCTTGCGCGGCGAGACGCAGACGGCGACGACCCTCCCGCGCACCTTCAGCCTCCCAGCCGGCTCATGGGCAGGGTCTGGTCCATCGCAGCCGGCGCGCGCTTGGCGGCGAGGTAGCGGTCGAGCGCCGCCTCGTCGCCGGCCGCGGCCACCGCACCCAGGTCCAGGTCCGCCGGGTCCATCAGGCAGCGGCGCAGGCGCCCGTCCGCCGCCAGGCGCAGGCGGTCGCACGCGCCGCAGAAAGGATGGCTGACGGGGCTGATCCAGCCCACCGGCAGGTCGGCGCCGCGCCACGGCAGCACCGACCGCCGCGCTGGGGCCGAGCCCTGGTCCCGCGGCACCGTGGCCACGCCGCCGGCGGGATGGGCGGCCAGCCAGGCCAGCACCTCGTCGGTGGCGATCCGCTCGCCGCGGCACCAGGCGTCGGCGGTGCCGGTGCGCATCAGCTCGATGAACCGCAGCTCGAGGCCCTCGGCCCGGGCGAAGTCCAAGAGGGCGGGCACGTCCTCGGCGAAGGAGCTGCGGCGCAGGACGCTGTTGAGCTTCAGGGGCGCGAGGCCCGCATCGCGAGCCGCCCGCAGGCCGGCCAGCACCGCGTCCAGGGCGTCGCTGCCGGTCAGGGCGAGAAAACGCGCCCGGTCCAGGGTGTCCAGGGAGACATTGACGCGGCGGACGCCGGCCTCGTGCAGGGCGCGGGCGTGCCGGGCCAGCAGGACGCCGTTGGTGGTCAGGGTGATCTCCGGCGCGCCGGGCAAGCCGGCCAACCCTGCGGCGAAGGCTGGCAGGCCGCGGCGCAGCAGGGGCTCGCCCCCGGTCAGGCGCACCCGCCCCAGCGGGCGCCGGGCGTGCAGCCAGGCCACCAGCTTGGCCAGATCGGCCAGCGGCAGGGGTGACGGGCCGGCGGGGCCGCTGCCGTGCCCGGCCGGCGCGCAGTAGGCGCAAGCCAGGTTGCAACGGCCGGTCACAGCCACGCGCAGGGTGGCCGGGGGTGCGGAGGGGCTATTCATGCCGCGAACATAGCACACGGGCCCGGCCGGGTCGATGGCACCGTGCCCCGGGCTCGTCGCCGGGGTCCGCTCACCGCGGCGTCCGCACTCCGGGCCTTGTGTTGCGTGGGGAAGGCGTGGTACGCTTGTAAATGCAGGTTCGCTGGACCAGGAACCGATACCCTCCGGCTTGCCGACCCACCGCCGCAGCAGTCCATCAGCGCCGGCCGCACCGTGCGGCCGGTCCCACCGACAGGAGCAACCATGCCACGTTCTCGACACCTCGCCTGGATCGCCGTTTTCGCCCTCCTGGCCGGCGCCGCCACCGCCGCCGAGCCGACGGCCCCCCGCAGCTTCGCCCCCGTGCAGGACGGGTTCACCGCCGATGCCCCGCAGCACCTGCCCTACGCTGCGGACCGGCTGCTCGTGCAGTTCTCCCCGAAGGCCATGGCCAGCCTGGCCGTGGGCGCGGAGAAGGGAGCCCTGGTCCCGGGCGCGCGGACCGGCCTGGCCCGTGTCGACGCCCTGGTCGGGAACGCCGGCGTGCGCGAGATCGTCAGGCCGTACCGCGCGAGCGCGGATGCCCGCAAGGCCGCGGCCTTCGGCAAGGACCGCTGGTTCCTGTTCCACTTCGACGGTGCCCCGGATCTGCCCCGGCTCGCCGCCGAGCTGTCGGCCGACGAGAACGTGGACGCCGTGTCCTTGGATTGGCGCGCCTTCCCGGCCGCGGTGCCCAACGACCCGATCTACCCGTCCCAGTGGGGCCATGACAACACCGGGCAGATGCTCAGCTACGACTGGGACACCCACAGCCACGAGAACGGCGACCCGGTGGGCACGCCGGGCTTCGACGCCCACGCCCAGGAGGCCTGGGACAAGGCCCAGGGCTACGGCGGCGCCGGCGTGGTGATCGCCATCCTCGACAGCGGCGTGGACATCGATCATCCGGACCTGAACCTCGTCGCCGGTTACGACTTCGGCGACAACGACAACAACCCGGACGACAACGCGTCCGGCGCCGGGCACGGCACCTCGTGCGCGGGCATCGCCGCGGCCGTCGCCAACAACGGCCTGGGCGTGGCCGGCATCGCCGGCGGCTCGGTCGTCATGCCCTGCAAAGTCGCCGACAGCGGCGGCTCCATGTACTTCAGCTACATCCAGGACGCCCTGTACTGGGCGGCCGACCAGGGCGCCGACGTCATCAGCATGAGCCTGGGTGCGGCCATCAGCTCCGACGCCGCCACCGACGCCGCGCTGGCCTACGCCTGGAACGCGGGCTGCGTCATCGTCGCCGCCACCGGCAACGAGAACAACCAGACCATCAGCTACCCCGCCATCCACGCCGACGTGATGGGCATCGGGGCGGCCTCCCCCTGCGGCGACCGCAAACGCTCCAGCAGCAGCCGCCTCGAGGTGAACTCCGGCGTGAGCACCGACCCCAACGGCTACACCTGCGACGGCGAGCGCTGGTGGGGCTCGAACTACGGCTCCACCACCCCCGGCGACCGGGGCGCCGTGGACATCATCGCGCCCACCATCATGCCGACGACCGACATCGGCGGCTCGGGCGGGTACGCCTCTGGCGATTACAGCCTGTGGTTCAACGGCACGTCCTGCGCCACGCCGTACGCCGCCGGCGTCGCCGCCCTGGTGATCGCCGCCAATCCCTCGTTCACCAACGCCCAGGTCTGGGACGCCATGACGAGCACCGCCACCGACGTGGTGAACGTCGAGGCGGGCACGGGCTGGGACCGCTACAGCGGCTACGGCATGGTCAACGCCGACGCTGCCATCGGCGGCGGGACGCCCATCGCGCCGGTTGCCGACTTCGGCGGCACGCCCACCAGCGGCACCTACCCGCTGAACGTGGCGTTCACCGACCTGTCGAGCGGCGCGCCCACCAGCTGGAGCTGGAACTTCGGCGACGGCGGCACCGCCAGCGTCCAGAATCCCGTCCACACCTACGCCGCCGCGGGCACCTATACCGTCAGCCTGACGGTGGCCAACGACGTCGGTTCGGACACGGCGACCAGGACCGACTACATCACGGTCGCCGCCCCGCCGGCGCCGACGGCGGCGTTCAGCGGCGCACCTACCAGCGGGTCCTATCCCCTGGACGTCGCGTTCACCGACCAGTCCACCGGCTCGCCGACGAGCTGGTCCTGGACCTTCGGCGACGGCGGCACCGCCACGGTGCAGAACCCGGTCCACACCTACGCCGCGGTCGGCACC
>JBHEPC010000367.1:0-4710 GCA_046260475.1 Candidatus Krumholzibacteriia bacterium
GAGGAAGGAGCGGGGGCCGCTGGGGGTCCAGGGCGCCGGCATGGCCGCGAAGGCGGGGTCGTCGGTGTGCCAGGCGGTCAAAAAGAGCAGGCCGCCCGGGCGCACCCAGCGCCGCAGGCGCTCGGTCAAGGGCCCCACCTCGGCCACCGGCAGCATGGGCAGCAGGCCGAAGCAGAGCACCGCGTCCCAGGGTTCCTCCGGGGCGGGCAGCTGCCGGTAGTCCTGGTGCTGCGCCTGCAGGGGCAGGCCTTCGGCGGCCGCCACGTCGGCCACCGTCTGCACCGCGACGCTGGAGGTGTCGATGCCGGTCACCCGGCAGCCGCGGCGGGCCAGGGGCAGGGCGTGGCGGCCCTGCCCCATGCCCAGGTCCAGCACCCGCGCCCCGTCGGGCAGCAGGTCCAGATGGTCGGCCAGCAGGCGCGACGGCTCGGTGCCGAACCAGCCGGCGGTACGGTAGGCGTCGTCGTAGTCTCCGAACACGTGCTCATCTCCCGCTGATGATGTTTTTCAGGACGCGGCCGCCCCTGGTCAGTCCTGCGGTTCCAGCCGCACGATCCGCCCCTCGATGGCCGCGGTCACGGTGCCCAGGCGAGCGAACTCGGCCACGACGGCCTCGTCCACCGTCTCGCCGCCGTCGCGGAACGCCACCGGGCCGATGCCCAGGTAGGTGCCGGTCATCTGGGCCACGAAGTCGGGCATCGCCACGGTGTAGACGCGCTCCGGGACCAGGGGTTGCCCGCCGACGGTGATCTCCACCAGCTCGGCCCCCGGCCCCTGCTTCGCCTTGCGGTACACGTAGGCCAGCCCGGATATTTGCAGGATGCCGTGGTCCCCGCCCACGGCGGCGTCGGCGTTGGTCTGGACCACGGTCCGCAGCTGGACTCCGGTCAGGGAGGCGGTGACCAGGGCGTTGCCGAAGGGCAGCACCTCGTGCACGTCCAGGGCGGTGACGGGCCCGGCGGGCAGGTTCTTGCGGATGCCGCCCCCGTTGATCAGCCCCACGTCGGCACCCGCGCGCAGGCGCAGGGCGTCGGCCAGGAAGTTGCCGATGCTGGTCTCGCCGCGGCCCCGGCGCAGGTCCTGCGCCAGGGTGCCCACCACGCGGCCGAACTCCTGCTGCACCTGCTCGCCGTAGCGGGCGGCCAGGGCCGCGACCGCCGGGTCGGCCAGGGGGGCGGTGCCGTCGTCCGCCCACAGGTCGACCAGGCGCCCGGCGTGGGCCACGACGCGGTCGTCCTCGACCCGCAGGTCCAGGCGGCCCAGGTTGGTCAGGTTGCCGCCGGCCTGCACGATGATGATGCCGGCCTCGACCTCGGGCTCGGTCAGGCGGGTGTGGCTGTGGCCGCCCACGATCACGTCCACGCCGGCGCCCTCCAGGCGGCGGGCCAGGGCCCGGTCGCCCTGCACGCCGTTGTGGGTCAGCAGCACGATGAGGTCGGTGCCCGGGTCGAGGGCCGCCGCCCGGGCGCGCACGGTCTCGGCCTGGTCCGCCAGGGTCACCGGGCCGAGGCGCCCGGGGGTCACCACGTTGGTCATCGTGGCGCAGGAGACGCCGAGCACGCCCACCCGCAGGCCCCCGCGCTCGAGCACCAGGGGCTCGTCCCTGAAGGCGGGGCCGCCGTCCGGCAGGCGCAGGTCCGCCGCCAGCAGGGGAAACCGGACCCGGGCCACGAGGCGCGCCAAGTCGGCGTGGCCCAGGTCGAATTCGTGGTTGCCGATGGCGCCGGCGTCGTAGCCCAGGGCGTTCAGCACCCGGACCACGGCCGCGCCGGGGATCCCGTCCTCGCGCAGGCGGCTGACCGGGTTGCCGGTCATGAAGTCGCCGGCGTCCAGCAGCAGGTCCGGCGCGGCGCTGCGGCGCTCGGCCGCCAGGTGGGCCGACAGGGCGACCACGCCGCCCACGGGACGCCCGTCGTCCCGCCAGGCGGCCGGCCGGGGCCAGAACGCGCTGTGCATGTCGTTGGTGTGGAAGATGGTCAGGTTCCAGGCCGGGGCCGGGGCGGGGGCGGCGGCGGCCGGCAGGGCCAGCAGGACCGCCAGGGCGGCCAGAGCCGCCAGGGCGGCTGCCGTCGCGCGCGGCGCCCGGGCGGGGCGGGAAGGCCGGAGGGAATTGGGTCTCATGCCGGACGCTCCAACGTGTTATCATGGTCTGGTTCGCCGAGGCGGGCCGCGGCCGCGGACCCCGGTATTCATAACGGGCACAAGCCCCGGAAGCAACTGCGAGACGGCGGCGAGGCCGGACGGTATCGCGATCTCCATGAGGATCCTGCGCACCCACGGACCCATCTACCTGCTGCTGCTGGCGGTGGTCTTCACCTCCTACGGCCGCGTCATGAACGTCCCCCTGTGGAACGACACGGACGCGCGCATCCTCTGCGACGCCCACGAGCTGAGCCGCGACCCGGTCAGCATGTTCACCCACATCGGCTTCTACTTCAGCCAGCCGGTGCTGCAGCTGGGCTTCCTGGCCCAGTACCGCCTGTTCGGCCTGGATCCGTCGGGCTACCTCGCGGTGAACCTCGCCATCCACGCCACCAACGCCTTCGTGGTGTACATGCTGGTGAACATGCTCTTTCCCACCCGCCGCATGGCGCTGCTGGCGGCCGTGCTCTTCGCCTTCGGCGTGGGCAGCTACGGGAGGGTGTTCGGGGCGATCCAGCAGCAGGAGAACCTGCTGCTGGGGGGCCTGCACCTGCTGGTGATGTACGTGTTCATCCGCAACGACTACCGGCACGAGGGGCAGATCCGTTCGCGGCTGTACCTGCTGGGTCTGGCCCTCTTCCTGGTGACGGGGCTGACCCGGGCCACCTCGTTCTCCCTGGTGGGCGTGCTGATCGCCTACAAGGTCCTCTTCTACCGCTTCCGCGGCCGGCGCATCGTCACCCCGGACGTGCTGATCCTCCTCGGGGTGGCCATGGTCTTCTACTGGGCCCAGGCCCGTTGGGGCTACCAGGCGCCGACGGTGTTCGGGGACAACCACCCCGTCGAGCGCTTCTCCCTGATGTCGGTGAAGAACATCTTCCGCTACCTGAACATGATGTTCCTGCCCATCCAGCCCAGCTCGATGCTCGAAGACGCCCCGTTCTACGTCAACTGGCTGTTCGCCGCACGCACCCTGATCCGCACGGCGCTGGCCCTGGCCATCATCTCCTTCAGCTTCTTCGGCTTCGTGTTCGGCAGCCGCGCCATCCGCTTCTTCATCGCCTGGACCTACATCACGGTGCTGCCGTTCACCGACCAGTCGGTGACGGGCCAGTGGCTGAACCTCAGCCACCTGTACCTGACCTCGGTGGGCTTCTGCGTGGTGCTCGCGGCCGGGACCACGGGCACGGCCAACCTGCTGCGGGCCCGGCCCTCGCATATGTGGGTGCCCTACCTGGCGCCCCTGGTCTTCGTGGTCATGGCCCTGGGCGTGACCGACCGCCTGCACCAGCGCAACAAGGTCCTGGCCGAAAGCCCCGAGGCCATCGGCATGCGCATGGCCACGGCCGAGTCGTGCCGCCTCTGAGACGCCCGAGCCCGTTCCGGTTCGGCTGGAAATCCGCCCCGCAGGACAGTATCTTTGGCCGCCACGGGAAGACCCCGGTGCCCCCGCGGGCCGCCGGCACAGCCTGCCTCAAGGAGACCTGACATGGCCAAGTACAAGATCGGTTGGATGCCGGGCGACGGCGTGGGCGTGGACGTCATGGACGCGACGCGGACGGTCCTGGATAAGCTGGGCTTCGACGCGGAATACGTGCACGGGGACATCGGCTGGGAAGTCTGGAAGACCGAGGCCAACCCGCTGCCCGACCGCACGCTCGATATGCTGAAGACGGTGGACGCCGCCCTGTTCGGCGCCATCACGAGCCTGCCCAAGGAAGAGGCGGAGGCCGCCCTGGTCCCGTCGCTGCAGGGCACCGGCAAGGTCTACCGCAGCCCCATCGTCCGGCTGCGCCAGGAGTTCAACCTGCGGACCAACCTGCGGCCCTGCAAGGCCTACGCGGGCAACCCGCTGAACTTCAAGGAAGGCCTGGACATGGTGGTGTTCCGCCAGAACACCGAGGGCCTGTACATGGGCGTCGAATGGCATCCGCTGCCCCAGGAGGTGCGCGACGTCATGAAGCGCACCCACCCGGCGCAGATGAAGGTGCTCGAGGCCACCGCCAACGAGGACATCGCCGTCTCCACGCGCATCTTCACCCGCAAGGGCTGCCAGCAGATCGTGCGTGACGGTTTCGAGTACGCCAGGAAGTTCGGCTACAAGACCGTGACCGTGGTCGAGAAGCCCAACGTGGTGCGCGAGACCAGCGGCCTGATGGTGCGCGAGGCCCGCAAGATCGCCAAGGAGTACCCGGGCATCGAGCTGTGGGAGACCAACATCGACGCCATGTGCATGTGGCTGATCAAGAATCCCGAGCAGTACGGGGTGATGGTCTCGAGCAACATGTTCGGCGACATCCTGAGCGACCTGTGCGCCCAGCTGGTGGGCGGCCTGGGCTTCGCCTGCAGCGGCAACATCGGCGACGAGCTGGCCGTGTTCGAGCCCAGCCACGGCTCGGCACCCAAGTACGTGGGCATGAACAAGGTCAACCCCATCGCGATGGTCCTGTCCGCCAAGATGATGCTGGACCACCTGGGCGAGACGGACATGGCCAAGCGGCTCGAGGACGCCGTGGCCGCGGTGATCGCCGAGGGCAAGGCCCGCACCTACGACATGGGCGGCACGAC
>JBHEPC010000380.1:0-16149 GCA_046260475.1 Candidatus Krumholzibacteriia bacterium
GGCCCCCGCGGGACGGTGACCACCAGGGCCTCGGCCCCGCCGCGGCGGCCGTGCCAGCCCGCCTGCACCGCCAGGGCCGGTCCGGCCCCGGTAGGCCGTGCCGCGAGCTCCCAGGCTCCCCGCCAGCGGCCCCGGCGCCAGCGGCCGGCGGCGCCCGCCGCCAGGCCGGCGGTGTCCCCCTGGACCACGGCCAGCTGCCAGGCCTCGCTGCCGCGGCCCAGGACCGCCACCGCCGCGCCGTCGCCCTCGTCGCGGCGGCCCCAGCCCACCCCGGCCGTCCACGGCCCCCGCCAGGCGAGCGCCGCGCCGGCCGCCGCCTGGGGTTGGGGGCCGCCGGTCCAGCCCCGGATGCCGCCGGCGGCTGGTCCCAGCCCGGCATCGGCCGCCAGGGAGCCCGACCGGCCGGCGCCGCCGGTGACGAGGCCGAAGCCGTGCCTCCAGGTCCATCCGCCGAGGGTCAGCGCAAGCGGTCCGGTCGCCACCGCGCCCGTGCCGGCGGCCAGGTCGTCGCCGGCCGCGCCGCGGCGTCCGCGCAACCGCACCGACCAGGCGCCGCCGCCGGCCGCGGCCAGGGCGTCCGCGGCCGCCAGGCCCGCGCCGGCCCGCCGCCAGCGCAGGCGCAGCTCGCCGTGGCTCGGACCGAGGCCGCCGGGACGTCCGCCGGCCGCAGGGTCCGCCAGGTCGGCCAGGTCCTGTGCCGACAGCGGCTGGTCCAGCGCGTCCAGGGCCTCGACCGTCTCGACGAGCTCCTCGTCGGCCTGACCCTCCGGTGGCGGCAAGTCCTGGTCCGGAACCAGGGCGGCCGCGGGTGGCGCGGAGCAGGACAACCCGCAGGCCAGGCACACGACTTGAGAGATCAGCTTAATTCCCAGCCGCATCCAAAGCCCCTCCAACAAGTTCAAAACGATGGGTCAAGCCGAGGGCAGGATGCTCGAGATGGGACGTGCGCAGCAGCAGCGGCCCCAGGCGCAGGATCAGCCCCGGGCCCAGGGAGGCGCTGGCCCCGTCCCAGCGCACCGCCAGGGCCGCACCTTCCCCGAGAGCCGCGGCGGCCTCGATCCCCAGGGCGGACCGCCCGTCGGCCCGGCGGTCCCAGGCCACGGCGCAGGCGCCGCCCCGCAGGCGCAGCACCGCCCGGCCGGCGGGCCGGGGCTGCCGGTCGCCCACCGGCGGCGGGGTCAGCAGCGCCCACAGCCGCAGCGACAGGCTGGCCGCCTCGCCCCAGCTCAGGTCCGGCCCGGCGCGCAGCCAGGCCTCGTCCCGGGTGGCGACCGTCTCCCCCTGCACGACCAACCGCTCGCGGGACGCCTGCAGCTGCACCTCCCAGCCGCGCCGCCAGCCCAGGGCCAGCGCCTGCCGGTCGGCGCGCACGAGGTCGCGGCCGGTCCGCTCCCAGGCGCCACGGACGGCGGCCGTGCCCCCGGCCAGGGCCCAGGCGGCGCCGGCCCCCATCTCGGTGACGGGCAGCTCGGGCATCCCCCACAGGCGGGCCTGGCCCAGGCGGAACCAGGCACCCCGGCCCGCCGGCGCACCGGGGCGGGCATCCAGCAGGGCGGCGGCATCGGCGCCGTCCAGCAGGAAGGCGTCGGCCACGCCGCGCAGGCCGGCCGCCGACGCCGCCGCGCCCGTCAGCGCCCACACCGCGACCAGCAGCAGGGGCACGAGCCTCGTGCGGGCGGCCACCTCAGCGCACCGCGCCCAGCCGCCGGCTGCGCGCCGGGCGGCCGCCTGCGGGCCAGGTCTCCAGGACGAAGACGTAGCCGCCGGGCGGCACCACCAGCCCGGCGTCGTCCCGCCCGTCCCACAGCAGGTCCCGGGGGCCGGCAGCCAACTGGTCGCCGCCGAAGTCCCGCACCCCCACGCCCCACAGGTCGTACACGCGCAGGCGCCACCCCCCGCTGCGGGCCGGCACCGTGAACAGGGCGTGGATCCCCGCCGCCCCGGCGGCCGCGTCCAGCACCGCCGGGACCAGCTGCAGCTGCCCGCCGGGTTCGCCCGCCACCAGGGCCGCACCGTTGGGGCAGCCGGGCGTGGACCCGGGCCCGGCGGTGCAGACGGTCCAGGGCGCCCCCGCCGGGTGCACGGCCCCGGGCGAGGTCCGCTCCAGGGAGCGTCCCGGGACGTCCGGCCCCCCCGCCGCGCCGATCGTCACGTGGTCGACCGTCGTGCCGAGGCTGTCGCGCAGGTGCACGCGGTCGGCGAAGCCGCGGTCGGCGGGGGGCGAGTTGTTCAGGGTCGGCCAGCCGGCAAGGGGCAGGATGCGCGGCCGCACCGCGGCGCCGCCGCAGCCGGGCGCTCCGCCCCGGCGCTCGACCTCGTCCAGCCAGGCGGCCAGGGCGGCGCTGTCCTGGGCGACGACCCACAGGGAACCGCCGGGCAGCTGCCGGGGCGGCAGCTCCCGCCAGTCGCCGTCCTCGTCCCGCAGGGCCCAGCCGGCCAGGGAGATCGGGTCGGGGCCGGGCACCAGGAGCTCGCACCACTCCCCCTGCCCCGCTTGCGGTGCGGCCAGCACCTCGTTCAGGACGATGGCGGCCGGCCCCACCTGCAGGCGGCCCAGGTCCACGCGCAGGGTGTCGGGGGCCGAGCCCGGGCGCAGGCGCAGGCCCAGGGCCACCGCGCCGGCGGCGGCCGGGCGCAGGAGCCACGCCACCGGGCGCTCGTCCCCGGCCGCCAGGGCCTCCAGGCGGGCCACGGCCGTTGTCGGGCCCGCCACCAGCTCCACGTCGCTGGCCGGCCAGTCCTCCAGGCCGTCGTTGGTCAGGACCGCCCGCACCGTCAACGGGTCGCCGGGGCGCACCAGGGTCGGCGGCTCGAGGACCGGCGCGGCAGCGGCCACCGACCAGGGGCGGAAGTTGGGCGCGGCGGGAGTCGGCATGGCGGCCACGAAATCGGCCCGGTTGTCGCCGCTGTCGTGGCCGTCGGGGCGGCGCGCGAGGGCCAGGCCCGGCACCAGGTCCACCGGCGGGCCTTCGCTCAGCGCGGGGTCGGTCAGGGCGCCGTAGCCCACGAGGTCCAGGACTTCGCCCCCGCGCACCAGGCGCACGGCGTCCGGCCCGTTCTGCAGGCCGAGGGTGGCCTCGGCGTCGCCCGGGGGCGAGTCCGCCCACAGGCGGTCCACGAGCAGGAAGCGCGCGCCGGGCGCGAGGACCAGGCCCGCGGGAGCTTGCCAGCGGGTCCGCCACACCGGGCCCTCGGCCCCGTTGGCGAACTGGAATTCGACCCCTTCCAACAGAACGGGTTGCGAGCCTGTGTTGAGAAACTCGACGAACTCGTGCCCGGCGTCCGCGCCCGGCGGGTCGGCCAGGAACTCGTTGATGACCAGGGCGGCGGGCGCGGGCGCGGGCGCCGCCGCCAGCAGCCAGGCCGCGCCGGCCGGGAGCACGGCGCCGCAGCGCGCAGGGCAGGCGGCCAAGGGCACGCACCGATCCGGGAGGAGGTCCGGTCGCGGTCACACGGAGGGAGGTTGGCGGGGGCCGGACGCGGGCGCTCTCAGAGCACTCAGAGCAGCCCGTGCCGCCGCCGCAGGTACCATTCGCCGCCCAGCAGGGCCACCACCAGCGACAGGAACGGCCAGCCCGACCACAGGTCCAGGCGCTGCCGGCGCGGCGTGACCGTCGGCGACCAGTCCACCGGGGCCAGGGCCGCGGCCAGGCTCGCGGCCAGGCCGGCGCCGTCGCCGTCGACGACCGCCGCGTCCAGGGAGCGGGCCAGAAGGTCCAGGCGCCGCTGGTCCCGCCGCACCTGCCCCGCCTCCACCGACTGGGCCGCCACCACGAAAGCCAGGGTGGCGCCCTCCACGGGCGGGTCGCCGGCGCCCTGCAGGGTCGCTTCCCATCGTCCCGGCGGCAGGGGCGGCAGCTCGACCGTCAAGGCGCCGTCCGCCGCCGGGCGCAGGGCATGGGTCCGCACCGGGAAGCGGGACGAGTCGGCATCGGCCCGGCGCACCCGCACCGTGGCCGCCCGGCCGGTCACCGGCGCGCCGCGGACGTCCCGCCAGCGGGCTTCCAGGCCTATGGGCTCGCCCTCCGGGTGCACGTTCCGCCGCCCGGCGAAGACAAGACCCGCGTCCCGGTCGCCGACCGCGACCCAGACCAGCAGGTTGCGCAGCAGGCGCCGGCCGGCCCCTTCGCCGCCCTGGACGCCGCCCGCGCCGGCGCGGCCGCTGGCCACCTCGGCAAACGCCAGCTCCCACAGGCGACGCCCGCCGTACCACACCACGCGGCCCTGGTCCGCGCGTCCGGCCGCCAGCAGGGGCAGCCCGGCGCTGTCACCGGCGGCGTGCCGCTCCCGGGCCGCGAGCAGGCCCAGGGCTTCGGGCTGCAGCCGCGCCGGCACCAGGTCCAGCACCGGGGGCCACTGGCCCACGCCCTCGGCCACGCCCGCCAGCAGGGGGTGGCGCTGCCCGCCGGCCACGGCCACCGGCCAGGCGCCGCCCTGCCACATCCAGTGGGGCTCGCCGCTGATCGGCAGCAGGTCCGCCAGATCCGACGGCGGCCGCCCAGGGCTGCCCGGCAGGTCGGCGCCGGCCCCCGGCAGGACCAGCAGGCCCTTGCCCTGGCGCACGGCCGCAGCCAGGCCCGGCCAGTCCAGGGCCCCCAGCGGGCCCCGCCAGCCGGTCACGACCACCGCGTCCCACGGCTGCCAGGCCCGCAGGCCCGCCGGCGGCGTCCACGCCACCAGGCTGTCCGCACGGACCATGCCCCCGGCGGTCGGGTGCACGACGGTCAGGTCCAGGCGGGGCTCGGCAGCGGCCGCCTGGGCCAGAAAACGCACGTCCCAGCCGGGGCGATCGGCCAGCAGCAGCACCCGCGCCCGGGCCCGCCGCACGTCCACCGCCAGGGACGCGCTGTTGTTGGCCAGGAAACGCTCGTTGTCCAGGGGCGAGACGGTCAGCTCGCCCACCAGCAGCCCCTCGGCGTCCGCGGGCACGGTCAGCGTGACGGGCACGGCGCCGCCCGTCGCGGCCAGCACCGTGTCCGCCAGCACGCCCTCAGGGCCGGTCAGGGTCACCCGCAGGTCCCCCGTCGCCGCGGCAGCGGCGGGGCGGTGGTCCACCAGCAGCTCCACCACGATGCCGTCGCCCCGGTGCACCGTGTCGGGGTAGCGCAGGTCGCGGATCATCCGGTCGGCGGGCCCCTGGGGGTCCCCCACGCCCACCACGACGGCTCGGGGCGCGGCCGCCGCGCCCCGGGCCGGCCCGGCGCTGCGGGTCTCCTGCCCGTCGCTGACCAGCACCAGGGCCCGCACCGGCCCGCCCGCGGCGCGGCGCAGGGCCTGGCCGGCCAGGGCGTTCAGGTCCGTGCCCCGGGCGTCCGGCTCGGCCTCGGCCACCAGCGGCGCCAGCGCGCCCAGCCCGTTGCCCGCCAGGACGGTGACCCGGGCCTCGTGGCCCGCGGCCCCGGCCAGGGAGTCCGCCAGCGCCGCGACGCGGACCGCCTGCTGCCAGCGGGGGCGGCCGGCCGCCGCATCACCCACGGCCATGCTGCCGGAGTCCTCCACCACCACCAGCACCTCGGCCGGCACGGTGTCGCTGCCCAGGCGGGAGACCACCGGCGCGGCCACCGCGGCCACCAGCAGCACGAAGGCCGCCGCGCGCAGGGCCATCAGGGTGCGGCGCAGGCGCGGCGCCACCGCCGGGCGCGTCCGCCGGTACATGGCCACCGCCCATAGGACGGCCCCTGCCGCCACGACCGGCAGCAGGGGCCACAACCAGGCAGGTGCCGACCAGTGGATCGACACGCCGTGCTACTTCCCGGCCGCGCGCTTCTCCCGGACCACGACCTGGGCCGCGGCCAGGCGCGCGATGGGCACGCGGAAGGGCGAGCAGCTCACGTAGTCGAGCCCGACCTTGTGGCAGAAGGCCACGCTGGAGGGGTCGCCGCCGTGCTCGCCGCAGATTCCCAGGTGGAGCTTCGGGTTGGCGCGGCGGCCCTTCTCGCAGGCCATGGCCACCAGCTGGCCCACGCCTTCCTGGTCCAGCTGCTGGAACGGGTCGTTGGGCAGGATGCCCGCGGCCACGTAGTAGGGCAGGAAGGTGCCCGCGTCGTCGCGGCTGTAGCCGAAGGTCATCTGGGTCAGGTCGTTGGTGCCGAAGCTGAAGAAGTCCGCCACCTCGGCCAACCGGTCCGCGAGCAGCGCGGCCCGCGGGATCTCGATCATGGTGCCGACCAGGTACGCGACCGTCACGCCGGTCTCGGCCATGGTCTGCTCGGCCACCGCGATGGAGAGCTTGCGCAGGTCCGCCAGCTCGCGCCGGGTGCCCGTCAGCGGGATCATGATCTCCGGCTGCACGTCCACGCCGTCCTTCTGCACCGCGCAGGCCGCGCCGATGATCGCGGCGACCTGCATCTCGCAGATCTCCGGATAGGTCAGGCTCAGGCGGCAGCCCCGGTGCCCCAGCATGGGGTTCATCTCGTGCAGGGACGAGATCTTGCGCTCGAGCACCTCCTGGTCGACGCCCATCTCCGCGGCCAGGTCCCGGATGTCGTCGGGCGCCGTCGGCAGGAACTCGTGCAGGGGCGGGTCCAGCAGCCGGATGGTGACCGGCAGCCCCTCCATGGCCCGGAAGATGCCGTCGAAGTCCTCCTGCTGCATGGGCAGGATCTTGGCCAGGGCCTTGCGCCGCGCCGTCTCGCTGTCGGCCAGGATCATCTCGCGCATCTTCATGATGCGGTCCTCGCCGAAGAACATGTGCTCGGTCCGGCACAGGCCGATGCCCTGGGCGCCGAACTCGCGGGCCTGGCGGGCGTCGTGGGGCGTGTCCGCGTTGGTGCGCACCTTCAGGCGGCGCGTGGCGTCGGCCCAGTCCATGACGACCTTGAGGTTCGGGTCCTCCAGGCTGGGCGGGATCAACGGCGGCGTGCCCTCGATCACGGCGCCGGTGGTGCCGTTGATGGTCAGGGGCTCGCCGGCCTTGAAGGTCTTGCCGCCGATGGTCATGAAGCCCTTGGCGCTGTCGACGAACAGGTCGCCGCAGCCGGCGACGCAGGGCTTGCCCATGCCGCGGGCCACCACCGCCGCGTGGCTGGTCATGCCGCCGCGGCTGGTGAGGATGCCCTGGGCCACGTTCATGCCGGCGATGTCCTCGGGGCTGGTCTCGCGCCGCACCAGCACCACCTGGCGGCCGGCCGCGGCCACCGCGACGGCGTCCTCGGCGCTGAAGGCGATCTCGCCCTGGGCCGCGCCCGGCGAGGCGGGCAGGCCCGTGCCCAGCACCGTCAGCGGCGCCTTGGGGTCGATCTGGTCGTGCAGCAGCTGGTCCAGGTGCTCCGGCTCCACCAGCAGCAGCGCATCCTCCGGCGTCACCAGGCCCTCCTGGTGCATCTCGGCGGCGATGCGGATGGCCGCCACGCCGGTGCGCTTGCCGTTGCGGGTCTGCAGCATCCAGAGGCGGCCCTCCTGGATGGTGAACTCGATGTCCTGCATGTTGTGGTAGTGGGCCTCCAGGCGCTCGCGGATCTCGCGCAGGGTCGCGTAGGCCTCGGGCATGGCCTCCTCGAGCGTGGGCAGCGACTTGGCCTCGTTGCCGGCGGGCAGCATGTCGCGGCCCGCGATGTTCAGCTGCTGGGGGGTGCGGGTGCCGGCCACCACGTCCTCGCCCTGGGCGTTGATGAGGAACTCGCCGTAGAAGTGCCTCTCGCCCGTGGAGGGGTCCCGGGTAAACGCCACGCCGGTGGCCGAGGCGTCGCCCAGGTTGCCGTAGACCATGGTCTGCACGTTGACCGCCGTGCCCCAGTCGCCGGGGATGGCGTTGATGCGGCGGTACTCCTTGGCGCGCGGCGCGTTCCAGCTCGCGAAGACGGCGATGATGCCGCCCCAGAGCTGCTCCCAGGGGTCGGCGGGGAAGGGCCGCCCGGCGCCCTCGGCGACGATGGTCTTGAAGGTGGCGATCAGCTCCTGCAGGTCGGCCACCGCCAGCTCCGTGTCCAGCTTCACCCCGCGCTGCTGCTTCAACTGGTCGATGGCGTGCTCGAACTTCTCGCCGTCCACGCCCATCACCACGTCGCCGTACATCTGCAGCAGGCGGCGGTAGCTGTCGTAGGCGAAGCGCTCGTTGCCGCTCTTGCGGGCCAGGCCCGCGACCGTGTCGTCGTTCAGGCCCAGGTTCAGCACCGTGTCCATCATGCCGGGCATGGAGACGCGGGCGCCCGAGCGCACGGAGAACAGCAGGGGATCCTCCGGGTCGGCGAACCGCTTGCCCATGATCGTCTCGACCTTGGCCAGCGCCGCCTTCACGTCCGCCTTCAGTTCGTCGGACAACTCGCGGGTGTCCTGGTAGGCGATGCACTCGGCCGTGGTGACCGTGAAGCCCGGGGGCACCGGGATGCCCAGGCTGACCATCTCGGCCAGGTTGGCGCCCTTGCCGCCCAGCAGTTCCTTCATCCCGGCATGGCCGTCGGCCTGCCCGTCACCGAAGAAATAGACCCGTTTGCCGCTCATGTTTTCTCCCTGAAAATGGTCCGTCACCGAAAGAGGCACGGTGGGCCCGCGCGCCGGGCGCGCCGGGGCCGTGGCGCTGTGGCATGGGCTCCAAGGTAACGCCGCGGCGCCTCCGGCGACAGCAAAAACCCCGTCAAAAAGGCGCCGGGGACCGGTTTCCCGGACCCCGGCGCGCGTCGCGAAGCGGCGGTCGCCTAGCGGATCACCACCAGCCGGCCCCAGTAGGGCTCGCGGGACGGGCTCTCCACCTTGTAGAGGTACACGCCCGCCGCCACCGGCTCCTGTTCCCGGTTGCGGGTCAGCCAGCGGATCTGCCCGCCCACCTGGTTGTCCGGGCCCAGGTCCGCCACGTCGTCGCCGGCGGTGGTGAAGACCCGGATGCGGGAACTGGGCGGCAGGTTGGTCCAGACCACCGTGACCCCGTCCTCGCCGGGGATGCCCGAGTTCAGGCGCAGCGGGTTGGGGTAGACGTAGATCTCCTCGCCCTGAGCGGCGGGCTCGGCGCTCAGGTTCACGCGCACGAAGGAGCGGTTGCCCTGGCCGGCGAACGGCGAGTTCCGGTCACCATCCCAGCGCGGCGAGAAGAGCATGGCCTTGTTGTTGTTCTCCGGCGTCGTGGCCGCCGTGTTGCCGTAGTCGAAGCTGGAGACCGCGTAGTAGTAGGCGAAGCCGTTGTAGATCTCGTTGTCGAAGAAGCGGATCGTGTCCCCCCCAACGTTCGTGAAGCAGGCCGCCCGCTTCTCGGCGAAGCACTGGGGAATGGGCTCGAAGTTCACGTCCCCGCAGTAGCCCACGATGCAGGACTCCGGGTTCACCCGGTCGTAGAGACCGATCAGGGTCATGTTGTTCGGGTCGGCGGCCGGCGCCCGCCACACCGCCCAGCCCTGGTAGGTCTGGGCGACCAGTTCGAAGGCATCGCCCGCGGCCACGGTGCCCGCGTCGAAGGCCACCTCCAGGCCGAGGTTCAGGCCGCGCAGTTCGGCGCTCGTGCCGCTGGTGTAGGTCTGGGCCAGGGGGATGAACGTGCCCGGCACGTAGGTGCCGCCGGCCCAGGTGCCGACGATCAGGTCGCCCGGCACGCCGGCCACGGGCAGGATCACCAGCGCGGTCTTCAGGGGCAACGGCTGGGCGAACACCTGCCAGCTGAGGCCTCCGTCCAGGGACTCCAGCAGGTTCCACTTGTCCTCCAGGGCCAGGAAGCGACCCGGCTGGCCCGGCACCGCGGTGACCCGGATCGTGGTCAGCTCGCCCCGGTTGGTCGGCTGCAGAGCCCCGGCCACCGGCTGCCAGGTCGCGCCGCCGTCGGCGGTGCGGAACAGGCCCCGCTGCAGGACGCCCATTACCAGCACCTGGGGCTCGCCCGGGTCGACGGCCACCGACTGGGCCGTGTGGATCCAGGCGCCGCCCTCCTCGGGATCGGCCACCACGAGGTCCCCGTAGAGGTCCTGCCAGGAGGCGCCCCCGTCCAGGGACTCGAACACCCCATGGTAGAACAGGGCCGCCAGGATCCGGTCCGGATTGGCCGGGTCGATGGTGAAGGCGTTCACCCGGGGCAGTTCCAGCGGCGAGGCCGGCGCGTCGAGGTTCGCCTTCACCCACAGGGGCGCCCGCGTGAAACTGGTCCCGCCGTCCCCGGAGACGAAGACGCCGAAGCCCGACACCCCCACGAACAGCCGCCCCCCGCCCCAGGCCAGGGCCGAAACGGGGAAGGTGGTCGGCATGGACGCGTAGCCCGGGTCCAGCTGGGTCGTCCAGTTGGTGAAGGTCTGGCCGCCGTCGCTGCTGACGTAAAGCCCGTCCTGGGACGTGCCCACGGCCACGCGGTCGCTGTCGGTCGGGTCCACGGCCACCGCCGTCACCCGCCGCGTGCTGGTCAGCACGTCGGCGCCCACCCGCGTCCAGGCGGTCCCGTCGTAGCGGTACAGGCCCTGGGGCCCGGTCTGCACCGTCTACCCCGAGGTGAAGCCGGCGTACAGGACGCCGCCCGCACCGGCGGCCAGGGCGACCGTGTTAACCTGGCGCCAGGCCATGGGCAGGCCCGCGTTGAACTGGGACCAGGACCCTTCCGTGGCGCCGAAGCGCCACAGCCCGCCGTTGTTGGCGAGGTTGATCACGCCGTCCAGGTTGCCGTAGGTGGACGCGCCCACCGAGCGCCAGCGCAGCGACAGGGGCGCCGGCTGCGCGGCGCCGATGCGGCCGGTGTCGGCGCTGCTGAAGCCGAGGACCCGGTCGACCCGGTCGCCGAAGCCGCCGGTGACCGTGGGCACGAAGCCCAGGCCGTCGGTACCGTCCAGGCTGAAGCAGGTGGCCTCCTCCAGGCCCAGGTCCGGCCAGCTGATCACCATGCCCAGCCGGCCCGTCTCCTGCAGGTCCAGGTGCACCAGATCCGGCGAGATCAGGTACAGGGAGTCGGCCGCGCAGGCGGACGGGGGCGTTTGCGCCACCGCGGGCACGGCGGCGAGGATGACAGGCAGGATCGCGGTCATGATCCGGATGGGTCGCATGGCGGCAGCGCTCCCTGGATGGTGGTCCGACCGGCCCGGGGCCGGCCGGGGTGGCGGCCGGCGCGGCGCCCCGGACGGGCGCCGCGCCGGCGCGGTCTCAATTGTCGATCACGTCCAGGCCGAAGACCTGCTTCAGCACCCAGCGGACGGCCTTCTTCGACTCCACGTGGTCGAAGCGGTAGGGGTCGAAACCCCAGAAGACGTCCGGTCCCGGACGCGGCTTGTCCGCGGCCAGCTTGTAGGACAGGTAGCCGTAGACCCGCCCGTTGGTGCGGGCGGTGGCCCGGTTCAGGTCGCCGTAGGGCGCCAGGGCCTGGGTGCCGCACAGCTCGTCCAGCTCGGCGGGCAGGTAGGTTCCGGCGGGCCAGTTCGGGTCGCCCTCGGCGCGCTTCTTCTCCCGCAGCCAGTCGAAGCGGGCGATGCCGCGGAACATGGGCTCGATGCACATGCCGCCCGGGGCCTGGAGGTTGTCCGGGCACTCCTGCGGCGCGAATTGGGTCGAGCGCGTGCTGATGTTCGCGTTCACGAACTCGTCGTTGCGGAACGGGAAGGTGTTGTGGATCACGTCCAGCGTGTCGCCCAGGTCGTAGAAGGCGTCCTGCCAGTCGATGGTCGGCTCGGTGCCGATGGTGTCGGCCACGGCGCCCGGGCCGATCAGCCAGTGGGCGCGGAAGGCCGGATCCAGATACACGGCCTTCAGGCCCACGCAGTCGCCCCGCCGCTCCTGGTTCATGGCCGCCCGCGGCCGGGCGTAGATGTACTTGGTGTTGACCGAGGTCCAGTCCAGGGCCGAGATGCCGGCCACAAGGTACGGGTACTGCAGCGGGCCCCGCTGCACCTCGGTGCCGTCGGCCAGTTCCTTGGTGCCGAAGCCCACGGTGAAGGTCTGGGTCCCGGAGGTGTAGGTCTCCTCGCGGGTGTCGAAGATGATCGGCGTCATCCAGGTGTCCCGCTGCACCTCCAGGAACGAGTCCATGGACCCGCCGCCCACCAGGAAGAGGTTGCCGCCCCGGTCCTGGTAGGGGATCAGCCACACGTACTTGTCCACGCCGTTTTCGGGGCGGAAGTTGCGCATCATGATCTGCTGGTCGCTGGACTGGGCGTAGATGAGCACCGCCTTGTAGTTCACCAGGTTCGCGTAGCGGATGTCCGCCGTGTGGTCCAGCCGGTCCAGGCCCCAGTCCACGCCGGCCACGCCGCCGGGCTGCTCCTGCAGGAAGGACCAGAACTCGTTGCGGTACTGCTCGTCGTTGCGGGGGATGCCCGACCGGTCCTGCCAGTTCTGCACCCGGCTGTCCACCACCTGGTCGATGACCAGCAGCTCGCTCTGCAGGTTGTAGTCCACGTAGGGCACGACCTCCAGCCGGCGCTCCATGATCTTCTGCTGTCCTGAATCGTCCGTGACCACCAGCACGAAGGTGTGGAAGCCCTCCTGGAAGCTGCGCTCCCGGGCGAAGCGGTTCTGCTGGCCGGTGCCCGGCGGCACGGCCCAGCCCGGGTCGTTCACGTCGTCGATGGAGATAAGGTTCCAGCCATGGCGGTAGGAGACGATCTCGCCGTTGTAGGAGGCGGCGCTGGCGGACCAGGAGAAGTTCAGGGGCTGGCCCGCCGCGATCGAGATCGGCGGGGCCTGCCCGGACGTGGAGGCGCCCAGGAAGGGCTCGCGCAGCACGACGGCCGGCGTGTAGAAGTTGGCCAGCACCTGCAGATGCCCGACCTCGACGCCATAGCGCCGGCCCACGCTGACCGCGCCGGCCGTGTCCTGGGTCTGCACCGCGAAGAGCCAGAAGGTGCCGGACGGCTGCCGCTCGAAGGTGGCCAGCCGGTCCTCGGGGTCGGCTGAATAGCGCTGCCAGGTGGACCAGTCCGGATCGTCGAAGTCGATCAGCTCCTCGTAGTAGCGGTTGTACTCGGTGGGCGTGCGGATGTCCGTGCCGTCGGGCAGCTGCGCCCGCTTCCACAGGTAGCGCACCTTGGTGGGCACCCGCAGCTCGAAGTCCGGGTCGGTGCCCTCCCACCCGATGTTCACCGTCGGTGGCGCGACCTTGGCACTCTGGGTGCCCAGCTGGGGGAATACGGCCCTGGCCGTCGGCACGATCGTGGTCGAGGTGAAGGACAGATACGCCGGGGAGGGGTCCACGGCGCCCTTGTCGTCCATGGCGCGCACGAAGATCGAGTGGGTGCGGAAGCTGCGCGGCGAGACCTCGTCGCCCGGGAAGTCGGGCAGGTCCGCCAGCACCACGAAGATCGAGTCGGTGGTGGTGGTGAAGCGCCAGGGGTTCATCACCGCCCCCGTCAGCGGGTCGATCGTCAGCGTGTCCCGGGGGCTGATGCCGTCCAGGCCGTTGTCGCTGATCTTCCACTGGTAGCCCACGACCCGGCCGTCGGGGTCGGAGCCGGTCCAGTGGAACTCCACGGTGAAGCCCGCCTCCAGCAGGGTGGGCGGTTGCCCCGTGATGCGGGTGTCGGGCCGGGCGTTGGGCACGGCCACGCCCCCCAGTTCCGTGTCCACCGAGCAGCCCACGGCCGCCAGCAGCGCCGCGCCGAGGATGAGGACGGGGATTCGCCTGAACATGCCTACCTCTTTTGCATCCATTGGTCCGGACTCCCTTGGTCGCCTCGATGCGTCGCCTCGATGCGCCCGCGCCGTCACGGCACCGGCGGTGGCGTGTGGCAGTCGATGAACTGGCCCGACACGCTGGCCTGCAGCCGGAAGTGCTTGACCACCGGCTGCTCGTCCCGCGGCTTGTGCTGCCGGCTCTCCATGGCCCCCTGCCCCAGGTCCAGGCCCGCCTTGACGCCGGGCACCTGGCCGGACAGATCGGGCAGGTTGCAGTCCCGCCAGGTGAGACCCGCCGGCAGGTTCTGGATGGACGGCCGCACCGCCCGGAAGTAGTTGTAGCGGGTCGGCCGCACGGGGTTGCCCACGCACTGGCTCTGGTCCAGGGCCACCACCTGCACCGAGCCGGAGCCCAGCTGGCGCAGGCTCGCCGCCCACAGCTCCCGCGCCAGTTCGTCGTCGCCCCCGGCGATCACGTTCAGCAGGATGGCCCAGTGGGTCATCGGGCCGGCGGTGACCAGGGTGGTCGGCACCGCCACCTCGACCCGCATGCGCCACAGGCCCGTCGCCGGGTCGATGCGGATCTGGTCGTCGTTGGTCTGGTTCCAGGTGATGCGCTCGATGTCGTCGTTGCCCCCGCCGTCCTTGATCTGGTTGAACGGGTCGCACTCGTAGTCGACCTGGTAGCGCCAGGCCATGGCGCGCAGCAGGGGCTGGGACCAGGCCTCCCGGGGGTCGTCGCGGCCGTGCAGCAGCACCGTCAGGTTGTAGAGGGTCACGTCCAGGATGTAGTTGCTGCGGCCCAGGCCGGTGGTGTCGCTCACGACCTGGGTGAAGCCGGTGCCCTTGTTGATGGCCATGTAGCCCGTGCGCAGGCGCTGCAGCTCGTTGTCTCCCGGCCCGGTGGCGGTGATCAGGTACCCGGTGGTGTCGGCGAAGCAGGCGTTGCCCCCCTCGTCCGGCTCGTGGCACTCGAGGTCCGCCGTGTAGCCCGAGACGCTGGCGGTCTTGGGCAGCAGCTCCACGCACTGCACGCAGGGGGGATACCCCACGTCGAAGGTCAGGCGGGCCGGCGACCCGTCGCGGCGGCCGTGCTCGTCCACCGCCTGCATGTTGAAGTTGAAGGTGGTGCGGGGCCCCGTCAAAAAGCCCAGGGTGTCCGCGTGCCAGCCGTCGGGCGTCGTCGCCGGCCAGGTCGGCACCGTGTCCAGGACGCTGGACTCGGTGGCGAAGCGGAACTGGCCGCCCGAGAGGCTGTGGCGCACGCCCTCCACGTAGCCGGCGATGCCGACGCCGAATTCCGGGCGCAGCCGCTCGTCGCGCGGGTCGTCCCGCGCCAGGGCCTTGACCACCACGTAGGTGCGGTCGGGGATGCGGTCCCCGGAACGGAACGGCACCCTGGTCTGGGTCGGGTCGTTCAGCAGGAAGTAGTAGGGGTAGACCTGCGGGTCCTCGGGGTGGGCCCAGTCGGTCTCGCCGTCCAGGATGATGGTCTCGGGGTCGAAGTTGACCAGGAAGCTGAACTCCCGCTGGAACTCGGCCACCTCGACGCCGGCCACGTCGACGGAGTTGACCAGCAGGTTCACCGCGCCGTTGGGCAGCAGCATGCGGAACGGGTTGGTCTGGCTGGAGCCGTCGTTGCGGAAGGTGAGGCTGGTCACGTCCCCGAAGTAGGAGAAGCTGTCGCCGGTGGCCTCGTTGAACAGGCGCGGGCTCCAGCAGTCGGTCTGGGTGGGCACGCAGAAGCCGCCCAATTTGCCCAGCAGCCGCCACTTGTAGCCGAAGAGGCCGTCGTTGAAGGGGTACACCGTGTCCACGCGGGCCAGGGCGTCGGGATCGTAGCCGCGGATGTTGGGGCTCTCCCCCGACCAGGCCACGGTGTAGGGCCTGCCGAAGCCCACGGTGTCGGCCACGCCCGGCGCGATGGCGATGGTGTCGCCCCCCTGGATCCGGAAGAAGCGGATGACCGGGTTGCCCAGGGTGTTGCTGAAGAAGTGCAGCCGCGCCGGCGTGCGGTCGAAGGCGCCCATGTCGTCCTGGGCCACCATGTGCAGGGTGAAGTCCGCCGACGGCCGGGTGCCCTGGTCGATGCGGAAGTCGAAGATCGAGTCGGTCTTCGTGGTCCAGTGGCCGATGGCCAGGGTGGAGGCGTCCAGCGCCGGATTGAAGCGCGCGTCCTCCTCGTCGTCGGTAGTGTCCTCGTCCTGGACCGAGGTGTCGGTCAGGGCCCAGACGAAGCGCTCCACCTTGCCGTCCACGTCCGAGCCGTACCAATAGACGTGGAAGTGGTAGTAGCCGCCGCCCTCTTCCATGGGTGCCCCGATGAAGAACGTCTCCGGGGGCTTGTTGACGATCACGGCCTCGGGGGTGAAGGCCCGGCACCCGGTCAGCACCAGGGCGGCCGTGGCCGCGGCAAGGAGCAGGCCCCATACGGTGTTTCGCCTGTTTCTCATGACTGGTCAGCGCCCCCTAGGAAGCGTAGTCGCGGCAAGTGGTTTCGCGCCCCGCCGCCATGGTGGGACTGGCGGCGTCAGGCCGTGCGGGCCCGTGCGCCCCGGCCGGCGGGTCAGGTCGGCTCTTCAGCTTCTGAAATATAGGGATCCGGGCTCGCCGGTGTCAACCACGGGATCCCCGAAACCCCGGGGC
>JBHEPC010000383.1:0-3774 GCA_046260475.1 Candidatus Krumholzibacteriia bacterium
CAGGAAGCCCGACTCCAGGAAGAAGGCGAAGATGCCCTCGGCCGCCAGCGGGCTGCCGAACACGTCGCCGACGAAGCGCGAGTAGCGGGCCCAGTTGGTGCCGAACTCGAACTCCATGACGATGCCCGTGCCCACGCCGAAAGCGAAGATCAGGCCGAAGATGCGCACCCAGAAGCGCGTCAGCTGGTGGTAGAGGGGATTGCCCGTGCGCAGGTAGAGGCCCTCCATCACCACCAGGGCAACGCCCAAACCGATGCTCAGCGGCGGGTACAGGTAATGGAAGCCGATGGTGACGGCGAACTGGATGCGGGACAGCATCACCAGGTCCATGGGGCGAGCCTCCGCCGCCTGCCGCGCGCCGGACGTGGGCGCGGGCGGGGCTGTCCCATGGAAAGCCAATTCCTTCGTGTTGTAAAGCCTGGAATCCCGTCGTGAATGCCCACGGCCCAAGTGGGCCCTGGTCCGCGCCGCAGCCCTGCTAGCGCGGCTCGTTCCCGCGGATGATCCCGCGCAGCCGCGCCACTTGCACGTCGTCCGGCATGCGGGTCAGGAGGTCGTCCAGCAGGTCCAGCGCCTCCGCCTGCTCGCCCGCTGCCGCCAGGGCTCGCGCCAGCTGCAGGGACGCCGACACCAGCTGCGGGTCCACGGCCAGCGCACGCCGGAAGTCGGCGATCGCTTCGGCGCTGGCGCCGTGGCGCAGGAAGGCCTCGCCGCGGTGCAGCAGCCAATCCGCCCCGCCGGGATACCAGGCCAGCAGGCGCGACCACAGGGCGATCGCCTCGTCGTCCCGCTCCAGCCGCTGCAGCAGGCGCGCCTGGATCTCCAGCAGGTGCGGGTCGTCCGGCCGGGTTCGGCGCGCGGCGGCATGGGCCTGCAGGAAGCCGGCGACCGGCAGCGCTTGCACCTGGCGTTCCAGGGCCTGCGCCCGCGCCCGATCCCGCGCGCCCTGCTGGGCGCTGAACGGCGGGCGGCCGGTGATGGCCAGGATCGCCACGGCCGCCTCCCAGCTGTCGTAGAGCGTGTGCCCCAGCCAGGCGGTCACGTCGGCGTCGGCTGCCGGTCCGGTCGGCGCCAGGCCGAGGGTCCGGGCCGCCGCCGGGTACAGCAGCCGGCCTACGGCGCGGTTGCCGGCATGGCTGAAATGCACGTGGTCCAGGAAGAGCGCGGCGTGGTCGGCGTCGGCCAGGGCGGCGGCCACGTCCACCAGCGCCGCGCCGCCGCGCGCGGCGGCCACGCCGCGGATCACCTCGTTGGTGTGCGCATCGGCCCGGAAGCGCAGCGCGTCCCACCGGCAGGCGAGCCGGAAATGGGGAAGAGCCGCCGCGGCGCGCCCGTTCGCCGCCAGGAGGCGGCCCCGCAGGTAGTGCACCTGCGCGAACTGCGGACCGAGGACCGCGGCCTCGTCCAGCGCCGCAGCCGCCGCTGCGGCGTCGGCGCGTGCCAGGGCCCGTTCCGCCGTCGCCACCAGCGCCGCGCAGCGCGCGCTGTCCGCCGGCGCGGTCCCGGCCGCAGGCAGCGACAACAGGGGCGGCTGATCGTTCAGGTTCACCGCCACGGTGGCCAGGAGCACGGGCACGCCGGCCCGACCGGCGGCGGCGCACAGGTCCTCCAGGTTGCGGGCGAAGGCCGCCCTGATTCCCTCCAGCCGCGGGTCGTCGCCCCTGACGGCATGGTCCAGGAACATGGCCATCCCGCCCCAGGCGCCGGCCGGGGCCCGGTCGCCCGGCGGCATGAGCCGCGCCAACAGCTGGCCCACACGGGTCGCCCGCGCGGCGACCACCAGGCGCACGAGCCAGGTCGCCGGCGGCCGCCCTCCCAGCGGCCCCAGCCCGAACGGGCCGACGACCTCGTTGTTGCCCAGGTAGACCACCAACAGGTCCGGGTCCAGGTCCAGGCATTCGCGGGCCACCGGCAGGACGACATGGGAGTTGGCCGCGGTCAAACCGGTGTCCAGCACCTCGAACGCCTCGTCGGGGTGGGACAGGGCGAGGTTCGCCGCCAGCGTACGCGCCAGGCTGAAGGCCGGATCCGGTTCGCCGCGCGCGGCCGAGCCACCCAGGACGAACACGCGCCGCACCCCCGGCGGCTTGTCGCGGGCCAGGCGCAAGGGAAGCGGCGGCCGGGCCAGGCGGGCGCCGAAGAAGGGCGCACCGAAGCGGTGGTTGCTCTGCACCTCGCCGTCGTCGCCGGCCGGGACGAAGAAGGAGGCGGGCTCGCCCGCACCGACGGCCCGCAACGTCAGCTCGGCAGCGGCCAGCAGGACCGCAGGCGCCAGCACGGCCAAGGCCCCCCGGCCCAGCCAGCGGCGCCGCCTTGCGCCCGCGTGAATCTTCGCCGGCTCGTCCATGGAACCCCCGCGCCTGCCGTCAAGGTACGGTGATGCGCGGGCCGAAGGAACTACGCGCTGCGCAGCCCCGATCCGGCCAGCTGCCCGTGCGCCTCCCGCAGCATCGCCACGGTGGTCTCCCAGTCGACGCAGGCGTCGGTGATCGAGACGCCGTACTGCAGCTGCGTCAGGTCCTCGGGGATGGGCTGGTTGCCGGCGCAGAGGTTGCTCTCGATCATCAGCCCGCGGACCGAGCGGTTGCCCGCCGCGACCTGGGCGATCACCTCGCGCAGCACCACGGGCTGGCGCAGGTGGTTCTTCTCGCTGTTGGCGTGGCTGCAGTCCACCATGATCGCCCCCGACAGGCGCGCCTGCTCGAGCTTGGCCGCGGTGGCGACGATGTCCGCGGACGAGTAGTTGGGCCGCCCCCCGCCTCCGCGCAGCACGACGTGCACGTGGGGATTGCCGGTGGTGCGCACGATGCAGTTGCGGCCGTCGCGGTTGATGCCCAGGAAGCTGTGGGGCAGGCCCGCCGCCTTCATGGCGTCGCAGGCGATCTGCAGGTTGCCGTCGGTGCCGTTCTTGAAGCCCACGGGGAACGACAGCCCGCTGGCCATCTCCCGGTGCAGCTGCGACTCGGTGGTGCGGGCGCCGATGGCCCCCCAGGTGACCAGGTCGGCCAGGTACTCCGGGGTGATGGTGTCCAGCATCTCGCCCGCCACCGGCACGCCCAGGCGGTTGATCTCGCACAGCAGCCGCCGCGCGATGCCCAGGCCCTTGCTGATCTCGTGGCTGCCGTTGAGGTCCGGATCGTTGATCAGCCCCTTCCAGCCCACCGTGGTCCGCGGCTTCTCGAAGTACACGCGCATGACCAGGAAGAGCCGATCGGCGACCTCGCGAGCCAGGCCCGCCAGGCGGCGGGCGTATTCGAGGGCCGCGTCCGGGTCATGGATCGAGCACGGACCCACCACCACCATCAGGCGCGGGTCGTCGCCGCGCAGGATGGCCTTGACCGCGCCGCGGGAGGCCGTCACGAAGTCGGCCGTCGCGGCGGTCAGGGGGAAGACCTGCCGCAGCTCCGCGGGCGCGATCAGCGGCGTCAGGCTCAGGATGTTCAGGTTGTCGGTGCGCATGCTCCGGATCCCCTCCAGGCGGTGGACGGCGGCGGTTGGGCCCGCCGCCGTCCCGAAGGCAGGCATCTACTTCAGCATCACCATCTTGTGCTGGACGACCTGGCCGCCGGAGGCCAGGCGGGCGAAGTACACGCCGCTGCCCACGCGCCGGCCGCCGTCGTCGCTGCCGTCCCAGACCACGGTGTGCTCGCCGGCGGTCACGGTGCCGACCGCCAGGCGCCGCACCAGGCGGCCCTGCACGTCGTACACCGCCAGGACAGCCGGCCCATCGCGGTCCACCGCGAAGGTGATCCGCGTCAGGGGATTGAAGGGATT
>JBHEPC010000389.1:0-5645 GCA_046260475.1 Candidatus Krumholzibacteriia bacterium
GGACCCGCCTGCAGTTGCGGCCGGAGCTGGTTTCCTACCTGCTCTTCGCCGTGGTCGTGCGCGCCGTGGCGGCGACCCTGGCCAATCCCGAGGGGCCGGCCGGCTGGCGGGTCTGGGTCGATCCCCGCCGCGCTCCCGGACGGGCGACCCTGGCCACCCTGGTGTGGGCCCAGGTCCACGGCTTCGCCGCCCTGGTCCCGCTGGTCTGGGTGCTGGGCCTGCTGGGCGCGTTGGCCGACCGCCGCGGCCGCGGCGCCGCCGTCCTGGCGCGCCGGGCGGGGGCGGGATTCCTGCTGGGGCTGGCGGCCCTCGCCGCCACGCCGAACGGGCTGGCGGGTCTCGCCCTGCCGGTGCGCGCCCTGGGCCAGTTCGGCGGGGACCGGCCCGACCTGGCGGGGATTATCGCCGAGCTGGTGCCCCTGCTGGAGACCCGCGACTCCCTGGGCACGACCCTGGTGGTGTTCCGGGCGAGCCTGGTCTGGAGCCTGCTGTGGGTGCTCAGCCAGGGGTCGCGCGTGCCGGTGCTGCGGGTGCTGCTGCTGGTGGCAGGCGCGCTGGCGGCCTGGCAGGCCCAGCGCGCCCTCGGCTTCTACGCCGTCGCCTTCGTGCTCCTGCACACGGGCACGCGCTGGCCCCTGCGCCTGCCGCCGGGCCTGCGCCTGCCGCGGCGCGCCGCCGCGGCGGTGGCGGCGGCCGCGCTGGTGGCCGTCTGCGCCTGGTGGTGGCCGGCCATCGTCGGCGACCGCTTCTACCTGGGCGAGGGCGTCGCGCGCCGCTTCGGCCACGGCCTGACGCCGGCCCACGTGCCCACCGGCAGCCTGCGCACGCTGCGCGAAAGCGGCGCCGCCACGGTGGTGGCCAACGTGGACGCGGCCGGCGCCGTGCTGGCGGCACGCGGGCCGGCGGTGTTCATCGACGGCCGCACCGAGGCCTACCCACCCGACCTGTGGCGCCAGTACGGGCAGCTGCGGGCCGGCGGCGACGGGGCGCGGACGGTCCTGGACCGGCATCGCCCAGGGGCGGTCCTGCTGGCCTACGGCAGCGGCGCCTTCACCGGCCTGGCGCGGCAGCTGCGGGAGGATCCGGCCTGGACCTTGAGCTCCGTCGACGGTGCGGCCGTCCTGTTCCTGCCCGCGCCGGTGGGACCGCCCGCCGATCCCCGCGCCACGGCGGCGGCGCTGCTCGCACGTGCGGACGCGCCGGGCCTGTCCGGCGCCCGGGCCGCCGACCTGTGCCTGGCCGCGGCCCGCACCAGCGACCTGGCCGGCGACCGGGCCGCGGCCGCGGCGGCCCTGGCCCGGGGCGCGGCGCTGCGGCCGGACCACCCTTTGGTGCAGCACAACCTGGGCAACGCGCTGCTGGCCCAGGAGCGCTTCGCGCCGGCCCTGGCCGCCTTCGCCGCGGCCTACGCGGCCAACGGGCGCCAGGCCGGCTCGGCCCTGAACGCGGGCGTCTGCGCCCTGCGCCTGGGCCGCGCGGAGGAGGCCCGCGCCTGGTTCGGGCGGGCGGTGGGCGTGGATCCGGAGCGCTTCGAGGGGTGGGTCAACCTCGCGGCCGCCCTGCAGCAGCTGGGCGACCGCGAGGGCGCGCGCCGGGCCCTCGAGAAGGCGGTGGCCCTGCGGCCCGGCGACGCGCGTCTGCGCGGACGGCTGCGGGAGCTGGCGACCCGCTAGCGGTTCATCTCGATGGTGTAGGTCAGGACGCTTTCGCCGTCGGCCGGCACCGGCACGTCGAAGGCGAACTCGGTGGCGTTGAGCCGCCGCACCGGCAGGCTCGACGCCGTGATCTCCCACTCGCCCCACGCCCGCTCGGAGACCTCGACGGTCACGGCTTCGGTCTTGTGGTTGCGCAGGACCACCTTGACCTCCAGGCGCTGGCCGCGATCCCCGAGCCGCTCGGTGCGCTCGACCACGCGCTCGCCCACGACGTCGAAGGCCCGGCCCACGGTCAGCCGCACGACCTCGCCCTTGGGGGTGTGGCCGATGCGGTCCTCGCCCAGCAGCTGGCGGCCGCCGTCCGAATCGCCGTACACCCTGAACGTACCCGCGGGCAGGGGCAGGTTCAGCCCCGCGTCCTTGTCGTTGCGGAACCGGTAGGCCACCTCCACCGGCAGCAGCCCGTCGCCGGCCCGGGCGACGGCCGCGTCGGTGCGCAGGTGGTACAGGCGCTCGATCGGCACCTCGTCCCGCTCGAAGAGGTTGATCTGCTTGATCTGCCGGTCCTTCAGGTCCACCGGGCGGTCCAGGGTGTAGAGGTGGTAGTCGTACAGGGCCTGCTCGCTGAAGCCCTTGCCGGCGGCCGGCGCGGCCATCTCCATCATGTCGTGCATCACGCGGGGCGACGGTGCGCGCACCCGGTTGACGTCCCCGGCCACCAGGCGCAGGGTCGCGGCGGCGAAGCCGGCGCCGGACTGGTTGTCCAGGGTCACCCAGGCCTGCAGGGCCGCCCGCCGGCCGCCGCTGTCCAGGTCCAGCACGTAGTCGGTCTTCCAGGAGATGCCCCCGGTCAGGTACGAGGCCTCCACCCGGGGTTTGCGCGCCTTGTCCGTCTGCACCAGCCAGACCAGGGTCGGCCGCTCCCGCAGGTCGGCCGGCAGGTCCGGCAGGGCCAGGCGCCCGGGCACCTCGAACACGATGCGCCCATCGACCCGGTAGACCGGGCCGTCGTTCATCCCCAGCAGGGTGCCGGTGACGCTCGTGTCGTCCTCCTGGAGCCAGGCCAGCTCCCGGCCCACGTACTTCTGGAGAATCCGCTCGCGGCTCAGGAGGTCGAACTCGTAGTTCTGCTCCAGCAGGCCGAAGCCCGGGCCGCCCTCCACCCTCAGGCTGGTCGGATCGATGCGCGCCGGCACGTCCCGGAATTCGATGCGCACCGCCCCCTGCGGCAGGTCCAGGTCCCTGGCCTCCCGCACCAGGGCCAGGTCGTGGTTGTAGACCGTCAGGTCCAGGGTCCGCCGGCTCGCCGCCTCGGACACGACCACCGGCAGGGCTGCCCCCTCGGGCGCCGCCGCCGCCGTTCCCGCCGCCAGGACCACCGCCCAGACCGCCACCATCGTTCTGTTCATCATGTTTCCTTCCTGCAGGGAAAACGTCCTGCTAAAGCGCGCCCGAACCGGGTCGATCCCCAACCTGTCGGACATCGTGTAGGAACACCGCAGCGCGGTCCCGGTGCCGGATTTTCCGCCACCGGGCTTACCCGCGACCGCCCCGCCGGAGGTTGGTTTTGGGCAGCACCGTCCTCATCGTGGATGACGCCGAGTTCATGCGGTTGATGCTCAGGGAGATCGTCCAGGACATGGGCCTGGAAGTGGTGGCCGAGGCCGCCGACGGCTTCGAGGCCATCGCCGCCTGGCGGCGCAGCCGCCCCGACCTGGTCCTGATGGACATCACCATGCCCAACCTCGACGGCACCGAGGCCCTGCGGGCCATCGTCGACGAAGACCCCGCCGCCGCCGTCGTCATGATCTGTGCCCTGGGCCAACGGGACCAGGTGCTGGCCGCGGTGAAGGCCGGGGCCCGGGACTTCATCATCAAGCCCTTCGACCACGAGCGGGTCCAGGACACCCTGGACCGCCTGCTCGCGACCGCGCCCCGGGCCTGAACCGGGCTCAGCGCACCACCAGCAGCGTGACCACCCCCACCACCAGACAATAACCGCTGAACTTCCAGAAGTGGGCCTGGACCACTGCGAGGGCCGTCCAGCGGATGGCCAACAGGCCCACGGCGAACGCCGTCAAGGCGGCCGCCGCCAGCATCGCCAGTTCGGCGGGCGCGGCCGCCAGGGCCCCCGCCGACCCCTCGGCCAGGTGCAGGACCAGGGCGCCCAGGATCGCCGGCACCGAGAGCAGGAAACTGAAGCGCGCCGCCTCCGCGCGTTCCAGCCCCGTCCAGAGGCTGGCCGCGATGGTCGAGCCGGCGCGGCTGACTCCCGGCAGGATGGCCAACGCCTGGGCGCAGCCCACCACCAGGGCCCGCCAGGGCGCCACCGGCCGGGGCTCCCACACCGGCTGGACCGTCCCCGCCGGCGGACGGGCCGCCCGGGTGGAGACCAGCACCGCCGCCGTCAGCAGCAGACCCCCGGCCGCGAAAGTGGGCGAGGCGAACACGGCCTCGATGGCGTCCTTGGCCAGCAGGCCGACCGCCACCGCGGGCAGCGTGCCGATCGCCAGGCTCGCCACGTAGCCCAGGGCGGGCCGGTCCAGGCGCAGCAGCCGCCCCACCTCCCGCCGGTAGACGACCAGCACCGAGCCCAGGGTCCCCAGGTGCAGGACGACGTCGAAGAAGACGTCCCCTTCCCGGGTGTTCAGCAGGGCCTGGACCAGGACCAGGTGGCCCGAACTGCTGACGGGCAGGAACTCGGTCAATCCCTGCACCACGGCAAGGACGAGCAGGGAGACGAACTCGGGCATGGGTGCGGGCTCCTTGCGCGGGCGCCCGCGGGCGCCGCGCGGTTGCGGGTGGCAGGGGGGTCAGCTGCGGCCGTCCGGCCCCAGCGCCCGGGCCCGGCCGTAGTGGCCGCGGGCCTCCTGGGGCAGGCCGAGGGCGTCGCAGGTCAGGGCGAGCTGGTAATGCACACGCCCGTCGTCGGGGAAGAACTCGAGAGCCTGTTCGAGGCTGCGGCGGGCCTCCTCGTAGCGCTCCTGCTTGTGCAGGCAGGTGCCCACGTGGAAGGGCACCCGCGCCAGCCGCGCGTCCAGGGACCAGGCCCGCGCGAACTTCCGGCAGGCCTCGGCGTAGCGCCCGGTCTTCTTCAGGCAGAGCGCGGCGTGGTAGTGGCCCAGGGCGAACTCCGGATCGCGCGTCACCGCCTGCTCGAAGCAGGCCAGGGCCTCGGCGTGATCGCCCCGCGCCACGTGCACCAGGCCCAGGTTCAGGTACGCCTCCGCGTCCGGGGCCAGGGCGATGGCCGCGGCGAAGGAGCGGACCGCCTCTTCGGTGCGGCCCTCCTCGGCGTGGATCGAGCCCAGGTTGTGGTGGGCCACGGCCGTGCCCCCGTGCTGCAGGGAGCGGCGGTACGCCCGCACGGCCTCGTCCCGGCGGCCCTGGCGGTCCAGGGCCACCCCCAGGTTGGTCAGGGTCGAGGCCGAGGCCGGCTCCAGGTCCAGGGCCCGGCGGAAGGCGTTCTCCGCCGACACCGGATCCTCCAGCTTCAGGCACACGCAGCCGAGCCGGTAGTGCCAGTCGGCGTGCCCCGGATCGGTGGCCACGGCCGACTCGTACTGCCGGCGCGCCTGCTCCAGGCGCCCGGACTGCTCGGCCTGCCGGCCCGCAACGAAGATGTCCTGGCCCGAGGGGTGCAGGGGAATGCCCCTCCCGGCGGCGGCGTGGTCGCTGGTCATGGCGGTAGGGTAGTCCAGGGTGCGTTGCCGGTCAACGCCGGTCAACGGCGGGCCGCGGCGGGCCGGCGGTCGCCGGCAGGTCAGTCCTCGTCGTCGTCGGTGAGTTCCACCTCGAGCAGCAGGCGCACCGGACCGCGCCCGGTGGCCAGCCGGCGGGGGATGCGCACCGGCACCACCACCGGCGGGCTCATCTCGTGGAGGATGGCCCGGCCGCGGGCGGCGGTCTCGGGCGTGATTTCCGTGCCGGGCATGGCGGGGCCATACTCCAGCTGCAAGCTTGCATCGCCGCTGCCGGCCAGGGGCGGCC
>JBHEPC010000397.1:0-4972 GCA_046260475.1 Candidatus Krumholzibacteriia bacterium
CGGGGATCGAACGCCGCGGCGAATCCGAAGTCGGCGACGACGAAGCGGACCTCGCCGATCGTGCCGTCCAGCGCCAGATCGCGCGCGCGGATCACCGCCGGCAGGAAACGGGTCCACATGGCCTCCATCAGCACCAAGCCGGCCTCGCGCGCCGCGGCGATCATGCGTTCGACCTGCGCGGCGTTCAGCGCCAGGGACTTCTCGCAGAGCACGTGCTTGCCGTGGCGCAGGCACAGCAGGGCGTGGTCGCAGTGGAAGGCGTGGGGCGTGCCGATGTAGACGGCGTCGACGTCCGGGTCGGCGGCCAGCTCCTCGTAGCTGCCGTGTGCGTTGGCTGCGCCGAACTCGGCCGCGAAGGCGGTCGCCCGGACATGATCGCGCGAGCCGACAGCGACCAGCTGGGCGCCAGCGGCCTCGCGCAGGCCCTGGGCGAAGGTGCGCGAGATCCTGCCCGGGCCCAGGATGCCCCAACGAATTGTCTGCATGGCGTATTCTCCGGTCCTGGGGTCATCGCCGGCGAGACGTCGGCGGCGCTTGCCGGTTCCGGATCATCGTATCTCGCGAGCCGCGGGCGGCCGGCGCCCGCTGAGCTAGGCCAGGGACTCAGGCAGCCCCGCCACGAAGTCGCGGATCTCGTCCCGCACGCGCCGGTAGGGCGCCAGCGCTTCCGCTTCGGTGGCCGCGTCCCGGGCCAGCCGCGGCGGGTCGTCGAAGCCCCGGTGCACGATGCGGGCGCGCCCGGGGAAGACGGGGCAGCTCTCGTGCGCGTTGTCGCACACCGTGACCACCACGTCGAAGCCCACGTCCATCAGGTCATCGACCAGCTCGCTGCGATGGTGGGCGATGTCGACCCCGGCCTCGGCCATCACCTGCACCGCACGGGGGTTCAGCCCGTGGGTCTCGACGCCCGCGGACCAGGCCTCCAGCACGTCCGCCTTCAGCGCCCGCGCCCAGCCCTCGGCCATCTGGCTGCGGCACGAGTTGCCGGTGCACAGGAACAGGATCTTCAGCTTGCTTTCAGGGGGCATAGTCCGCTCCCAGGTTGGCCCGCAGGAAGGCGCGGGTCTCCTCGACGATGTACTTCTCCAGGTCCGCCGGCAGTTCGGACAGCTCCCAGGTGCGGTCCAGCCGTTTCCAGGTTCGCAGCGAGTCGCCGGCGCTGGCGGCCAGGACGACACCCGGCATCTCCAAGTCGAAATCCGCCAGGAAGTGCGCATTTTCCGGCAGGTCGTAATTGACCGTCTCCAGGGCGAGCACACCTTCGGCCAGCAGGTCGCCGAAGGTGTCCCGCACCGTCCAGCCCGTGACGTCCTCGAGCACGATGCAGGTGACGCAGCGGACGGTACCGTGCAGATAGTACACGGTGACCGGGGAAGCCGCCGCCGGCGCGCCTCCCGCCAGCAACGTGGCCAGGGCGAAGGTGACGGCGAGAACTCGGTGCGGGCGCATGCTGCCTCCTAGTGGGCGGTGTAGAGCAGGTAGATGCCGCCGGCGATGACCAGCACCCCGCAGATCTTCTTGAGGATCGACCCGGCCCGCGATTCCGCGTTCCAGTCCAGGGTCCGCTGCACCCAGGCCGAGCTCGCGCCCGCCAGGGCGATGACCAGGCAGTGGCCCAGGCCGAAGGCCAGCAGCAGGGCCGCCCCGTAGGCCGCCTGGGTCGCCGCGACCTTGAAGGTCACCGCCAGCATGGGGGCCATGTAGGCGAAGGTGCACGGGCCCAGGGCGATGCCGAAGATCAGCCCCAGCAGGAGGGCCGCCCAGGCGCCGCGCCGCTTCAGCCCCACCTGGGCCGGCGCCGGCAGCAGCGACGGGAACAGGTCCAGCAGCACCAGCCCCACGATGATGAAAATAATCGCAACCAGCACGTTGCCGACCGTGCCCACATCGCCCGCGAGGCGGCCGGCTGCCGCCGTGATCACGCCGATCAGGGCGATGGTCACCAGGATGCCCAGGGCGAAGAGGGACGACAGGGCCAGGGCCCGTCGTTGGCTGGGCCGCTCCTGCCCCTGGATGAACCCGACGATCAGCGGGATGCTGGCCAGGTGGCAGGGGCTGAGGATGATGCTCAGCACGCCCCAGGCGAAGGCCGAGGCGAGTGCGATGGGGGCCGCGCCGGCCACTGCCGCCGTGAGGGTCTCGAAAAGCGTCTGCATCGTCGTCCTTCAGGTGCAGGGTCAGAATTCGTAACCCAGCTCACGCCACTTGCCGAGGATATCTTCACGCCCGTAAAACCCCTCGTGCCGGAAGAGTTCCGTGCCGTCGGGGGCGTAGAAGATCTGGGTCGGGATCAGCCTGAGGTTGTACCCGGCGCCCGCGCTCGGGTTCTTCCAGACGTCGATGAACTCGATCACCATGCGGCCCTCGTATTCGGTCTTAAGCTCTTCCAGGATGGGGGCCATCATCTTGCACGGGACGCATTTGTCCGCGCCCAGGTCGAGCATCCGGGGCAGGGCTTGCGGCGTCGTCTCGGCCGCCGCCGCCACGGGCTTGGTGCCGGTGTCCTCGCTCGCCGCTGGACGCAGGACGTACGCGCCGACGGCCACGGCGGCAACCGCCAGGATGACGATCCAGCGCATGGCGCCACCGCCGCGCGGACCCTGGGATTTCTGGTCTTTAGCCTTCATTGCCTGAATCCTCCCGCGGCCGGACCGTCCGGCCGTCACGCCGGCCCTAGGCCAGCATCGTCTTGAGTTCGTCCCGCGACGGGACCTTGCCGGCCACCTTCACCTGGCCATCGACCACCAGGGCCGGCGTGACCATCACGCCGTACTTCATGATCTCGGTGACCTTGGTGATCTTGCGCAGCTCGATCGTCAGGCCCATGTCCTCGGCGGCCGCCGTCGTCTCCGCGGCCAGCTTCTCGCACTTGGGGCACCCGGTGCCCAGGATCAGGATCTCCATGCCGTCTCTCCTTTGTTTCACCGGCGGCCGGCCTAGGCCAGCGCGCCGAAGATCGTCCCCACCAGCGCCGACAGGACCACCACCAGGGCGATGAACACCGCGGTGCGCCGTCCGCCCATGATCGTGTGCAGCACCAGGATGCTGGGCAGCGACACGGCCGGCCCCGCCAGCAGCAGGGTCAGCGCCGGGCCCTTGCCCATGCCCGCGCCCAGCAGGCCCTCGAGGATGGGCACCTCGGTCAACGTCGCGAAGTACATGAACGCCCCGGACATCGCGGCGAAGAGATTGGCCAGGGGCGAGTTGCCGCCCACGGCACTGGCGATCCAGGTCGACGGGATCAGCCCTTCCTGTCCCGGCCGGCCCAGCAGCAGCCCGGCCACCAGCACGCCGAACAGCAACAGGGGCAGGATCAGCTTGGCGAAGCCCCAGCTGGCGGCGAACCACTCGCCCAACTCGCCCTTGGCCGTGGCCACGGCCCAGCTGAACACCAGGGTGGCGACGGTGAACACGAGCACCGGATCGTGAGGCCATACGGTCGCGGCGACGATCGTCGCCGCCGCCACCACCAGCGGCTTCCACCACACGAGCCCGTACCAGGCCACCAGCGCCACGCCCAGGCCCGCAGATGCGCCGGCCGTCAGCCACCACTTGACCGCGTGCACCCGGCCCCACAGGCCCTCGGCGGCGCCGCCCCAGTTCGCGAAGACCAGCACTGCGATCATGGCGGCAAACGTCAGGGCCGTCCTGCTGAGGGGCCGCCCTCCGTCCTCGGCCGGCATGGCGGCGGCGGCCAAGCCCGTTTCGCGGGAGTCCCGGCGGAAGATCGCGTGCATCAACAGGCCGATCACGATGCTGAACACGACCGCGCCCACCGCCCGCGCCACGCCGAGCTCGACCCCCAGCACCCGCGCGGTCAGGATGATGGCCAGGGCGTTGATGGCCGGCCCCGCGTAGAGGAAGGCCGTGGCCGGCCCGATGCCCGCGCCCATCTTGTAGATGCCCGCGAACAGCGGCAGCACCGTGCACGAGCACACCGCCAGCACCGTGCCCGAGACCGACGCCACGCCGTAGGCCGTGACCTTGCGGGCGCCCGCGCCCAGGTACTTCATCACCGCGCCCTGGCTCACGAAGACGGAGATGCCGCCGGCGATGAAGAACGCCGGCACCAGGCACAGCAGCACGTGCTCGCGGGCGTACCAGCGGGTCAGGGCCAGGGCCTCGTGCACCGCGCCGTCGAAGCGCGGGTTGCCCACCGGCAGGTGGTAGAAGGCCAGGAAGACGCCGACGGCCGCGGCCAGGGCCTTGGCCTCGCTGCGGAGGGTCATGGGGTCACCTCAGGAACTGCAGGGACTCGTCGGCGCTGGCCTGCAGCACCGACTCCACGCAGCCGAAGAAGTTCAGGATGCAGGGCACGCGCAGGGAGTAGAAGACCTGGTTGCCACGCTTTTCGTCGTTCAACAGTCCCGCGGTGCGCAGCACCGACAGGTGCTTGGAGACCGTGGACATGTCCGCGCCGATCATCTCCTGCAGCTCGCACACGCAGCGCTCGCCCCGCGAGAGCTCGTCCACGACGAAAAGCCGCGTGGGGTGGGCCATGGCCTTGAGCACGCGGGCGCGGGCGGTGAAGCGGGCCTGGGTCTGGGCGTCCATGGGCGTCCTCCGGGACGGGAGAATCATTGTTGGCTACTTGGCAATATGGCCAAGCGGCATGGCGAAGTCAAGTCCCACCGTAGGGGCGGAAAATGTGGTGCCGGCGACCGCGGCGCGGCCTTCCTTACACCGGACGGATCACCCTTCCGCCAGGTCGGCCACCGCGCCCGCCCCCCGCTCGTGCCAAAGCCGATGGCAGGCCGCGCAAAGGGTCACGAGGTTCGCCGACGCGTTGGTCCCGCCTCTTTCCCGTGGCACGACGTGGTGGACTTCGAGGAACCTTGTGCGCCCGCAACCTGGCCCTTGGCAACGGTGCCGGTCCCGGGCTAGCACTTCGCGCCGCACCCGGGGCGCGATGGTCGCGGCGTTGCGGTGCCCCCGCCGCACCAAGACCGCGTCGCAGCGCAGGCGGCCTGCG
>JBHEPC010000195.1:0-6034 GCA_046260475.1 Candidatus Krumholzibacteriia bacterium
CCCGCCGCTACGACGTGACGGTGGGCGACCTGCGCGACTGGAACGAGCTGCGCAGCGACGGCCTGGCGATCGGCCAACAGCTGCGCATCCCCGCCGCGGACCAGGAGTTCACCACCGTGCGCCGGGGCGACACCCTCGAGCGGATCGCCCGCCGCCACGACCTGACGGTCCCGCTGCTGCGGCAGCTGAACGACCTGCAGGGCGACCAGATCCGGGTGGGCGAGCGCCTGCGCGTGCGCCCCGCCCCGGTGGACGAGGCGGTGCACGTGGTGCGCGAGGGCGACACCCTGACGGCCATCGCGCGCCGCCACGGCCTGACGGTCCGGCAGCTGCAGGCCATCAACGGGCTGGACGGCGACCGCATCTACGTGGGTCAGTCCCTGCGCCTGCGCGAGGCCGAACGCAGCGTCCACGTGGTGGAGCGGGGCGATGCCCTGTCGGAGATCGCCGAGGCCTACGGCCTGACGGTCTCGCGCCTGCGCCACATGAACGGCCTGACGAGCGACGTGATCCACCCCGGCCAGGAGCTGCGGATCCAGGCCAACGGCGCGCCGCCGCTGGAGACCTACACGGTGCGCCGTGGCGACAACCTGACGGACATCGCCCGGCTCCACCAGATGAGCCTGCAGGAGCTGCGCGAACTGAACGGCCTGCGCGGCTCGGTCATCCACCCCGGCCAGGCGCTGCGGGTGCGCCCGCAGCTGGGTGGCGGCGACACCGCCGACGTGGCCTGGGACCGGCTCGAGCTGCAGATCCCCGGGGTGCGCCGCATCCCCGCCGCCCACGGCCCCTACTACTGGGAACGCCCCCGCGCCGACCGGCAGCAGGGCCCGCGCTATATCGAGGAGAGCACCGTCTCGCCGGCGGTGGCCTACCGCCACGGTCTGCGCCTGTGGGAGCGCCTGCAGGAGGAGATCGACCGGCACCCGAAGCTGAGCAACCGGCTGGACGGCTGGCACGTCGTGCTGGACCCCGGGCACGGCGGCATCGACCCCGGCGCCATCGTGGCCGTGCGCGACGCCGACGGCCAGCGCCACTACGTGGTGGAGGACGAGTACGTCTACGACCTGGCGCTGCGGGCGGCCGTGCTGCTGAAGCTGCACGGCGCCGCGGTCACCCTCACCCTGCTGAGCCCCAACCACCTGCTGCGCACCAACGAGCCCGCCTCGGCCACGTTCGTCCACGACCGCAACGAGGTCTTCAACGACGAGGACTGGAACCGCCGCGACCGGCCCCAGGCCTGGCCCAAAGGAGGGCAGGAGCACCTGAACCGGCGCGTGATCGTGGCCCGGCGCGCCTTCAGCGGCACCCCATCGTCGCGCCAGGTCTTCCTCAGCTTCCACGCCGACAACGACCCCACCGCCGGCGACGCGGTGACCCTGTTCTACTACCAGGACCGGCGGCGCACCGACACCGGGTCGCGGGATTTCGCCCGCGACCTGCTGCCGGCCATGGGCGCGGGGGCGCGGCTCAAGGGCCGCAGCCTGGGCGTGCTGCGGGACAATCCCGCCCGCTACAAGCTGCTGGTGGAGATGCGCAACCTCGCCTACCCCGAGCACGTGTGGGCCCTGCGCCACGCCGAGGTGCGCCAGCGCGATGCCGAGAAGGTGGTGCGCGCGCTCCTGGAAGTGCTGGCCGACCGCTAGCTGCGCCCCCGCTCGACGGCGGCGCCCGTCCGCGCTATGATCGGCCCTCACCCGCCACCCGCACCCGCACCCGGGGAGGACCCATGCGCCGCCTGCTCATCCTGCTCGTGCCGGCCCTGCTGGCCGCGACCGCGACCGCCCGCGCCGCCGACCGCGTCACCGGCGAGCCCTTCGCCACCCGCAGCGAGGTCATCGCGCCGCGGGCCATGGCTGCCACCAGCCAGCCCCTGGCCACCCAGATCGCCCTGGAGATCCTGCGGCAGGGGGGCAGCGCCGTGGACGCGGCCATCGCCGCCAACGCCGCCCTGGGCCTGATGGAGCCCACCGGCTGCGGCATCGGCGGCGACCTGTTCGCCATCGTCTGGGATCCGGAAGCGGGCCGCCTGCATGGCTACAACGGCAGCGGGCGCTCGCCCCGGTCGCTGACTCTCGAGGAGCTGCAGCGCCGCGGTCTGGACCGCATCCCCCCCTACGGCGTGCTGCCGGTCAGCGTGCCCGGCTGCGTGGACGGCTGGTTCGCCCTGCACGAGCGGTTCGGCCGGCTGCCCATGGCGCAGGTCCTGGCCCCGGCCATCCGCTACGCGCGGGAGGGGTTCCCCGTCAGCGAGCTGATCGCCTACTACTGGCAGCTGAGCATCGCCGCCCGCGCCGAACAGCCGCATTTCCTGGAGACCTTCACCCGCGACGGCCGCGCCCCGGCCAAGGGCGAGATGTGGACCAACGAGGCCCTGGCCCGCACCTACGAGACCCTGGGGCAGCAGGGCCGCGACGCCTTCTACCGGGGCGACCTGGCGCGGACCATCGCCCGCACGGTGCAGGACGCGGGCGGCTTCCTGGCCTACGACGACCTGGCCGGGCACCGCGGCGAATGGGTGGCGCCGGTGTCGACCAACTACCGCGGCGTCGACGTCTGGGAGCTGCCGCCCAACGGCCAGGGCATCGCCGCCCTGCAGATCCTGAACATCATGGAGGGCTTCGACCTGGCGGCCATGGGCTTCGGCAGCCCCGAGCACGTGCACGCCTTCGTCGAGGCCAAGAAGCTGGCCTTCGCCGACCGCGCGCGGTTCTACGCCGACCCGGATTTCGCGGACGTGCCGGTGGCGGAGCTGATCGCCAAGGAGTATGCCGACCGCCGCCGCGCGGAGATCGACCCCCGCCGCGCCGCCCGCAGCGTCGAGGCGGGCAACCCCGCCCTGCGCGAGGGCGACACCATCTACCTGACCGTCGCCGACGGGAACCGCATGATGGTCTCGCTGATCCAGAGCAACTACCGGGGCCTCGGTGCGGGCGTCTGCCCCGAGGGCCTGGGCTTCGGCCTGCAGGACCGGGGCGAGCTGTTCACGCTGGAGCCCGGACAGGCCAACACCTACGCCCCGGGCAAGCGGCCCTTCCACACCATCATCCCCGCCTTCGTGACCCGCGACGGCAAGCCCTGGATCTCCTTCGGGGTCATGGGGGGCGGCACCCAGCCCCAGGCCCACGCCCAGATCATCATGAACCTGGTGGACTTCGGCATGAACCTGCAGGAGGCGGGCGATGCCCCGCGCATCCTGCACTGGGGCGGCAACGAGCCCACCGGCGAGGTGATGACCGACGGCGGCAACGTTGCCCTCGAGCAGGGCTTCCCCTACGCCACGCGCCGGGCCCTGACCCTGATGGGGCACCGCCTGGTCACCGACGTGGGCTCGTTCGGGGGTTACCAGGCCATCCTGCTGGATCCGGAACAAGGCGTCTACTACGGGGCCTCCGAATCGCGCAAGGACGGCCAGGCGGCGGGCTACTAGGGTTCGGCGCCGCGGTCACAAACCAAGCAGCAGCGACTCCGAGCAGAACCCCGGCCCGAGCGCCGAGACCAGCCCGTGGCCGCCCCGGCCCGGCCCCTGCCCGTCCAGGTACTGCGCCAGCACGAACATGACCGTCGCCGAGGACATGTTGCCGTAGTCGCGCAGGACGCCCCGGGACAGGTCCAGCTGCTGCGGCTCCAGGGCCAGCGCCTGCACGTAGGCCTCCAGGACCCGGGTGCCGCCGGGGTGCAGCAGGAAGGCGCCGATGTCCGCGATCACCAGGCCGTGAGCCGCCAGGAAGGAGCCCAGATCCGCGGCGGCCGACTCCTGGACGATCTCCGGGATGCGCCGGGCGAAGACCACCTGCAGGCCCTCCTGCAGCACGGTCCAGCCCATGACGTCGAGGGAATCGGGGTAGAAGCAGCTGTGGGTGGCGCGGATCTCCAGCCCGGTCCCCGGGCAGGCGTCGCCGACGACCACGGCGGCGGCGGCGCCGTCGCCGAACAGGGCGGTCGCCACCACGTTCGCCGTCGAGCAGTCGTCGGGCAGGAAGGTCAATCCGCACAGCTCCGTGGCGACCATCAGGATCCTCGCCTCCGGATGGGCCAGCGCGTAGTGATGGGCGTGAGAGAGGCCCGCCGCCCCGCCGGCGCAGCCCAACCCCCAGATCGGGGTCCGGCGCACGTCCGTCCGCAGGCCCATGACGTTGATCAACCGCGCGTCGATCGACGGCGTGGCCAGCCCCGTGGTGTTCACGTAGATCACGTAATCCACGTCCTGCGGCGCGAGGTCCGCCTTCGCCAGCGCCCTGCCGGCCGCCTCGGCCGACAGCCGGGTCGCCTCCCGTGCGTACATGGCGCTCTTCTCGGCGAGGTCGTGGTCGCTGAAGAACCATTCCTGCGGCGCGGCGAAGTAGCGGGTGTGGACACCGGCGTTCGCGAACACGGGCAGCAGGCGTTCGAAGTCGGGCACGCGCTCGCCGAACATCTGGCGCGCGAACGCCACCGCCAGCTCCTGGTCGACCCGGGTGGCGGGGACGGCGGTGGCGACCGACTGGATCCGGGGCATGGGTGCTCCTGACGCTGGCGTGGGGCCCGGGGCACGCGGACCGTCGCCCCGATCCCACATCTTAACGATGATCAGCAGACGCGCGAGTCGGACAGCCGTGTTCGACCCGGTTGACGCCGCGGCCGCCGGCAGGGACAATGGCCGCGGCCCGCCCGCCGCACGGAGCCGCGAGGCTGGAAGCCCGCAAGGAGAAGCCATGAAACCGCTGCCGGTGCCCGTCCTGTTCGTTCTCTGCTTCCTGCTGCTGCCCCTGTCCGCGGCCGCCGCCGACGCACCGACCCCCGCCACCGTCGAGGGCGTGGCCGCCGGCCTGGACCGGGTGCTGGGCCGCCTGGAGAGCCTGGATCACCGGCTGGACCAGCTGCAGAAGCTGGTGGACGACGGCCTGTGGTTCGACCGCCTGGGCGACGTGGCCGTGATCGACAAGGTGCGCATCTGGGGCCCGCCCCGCTGGCAGGAGGAGAGCCCCACCGCCATCGGCGCCGGCAGCCCGGTGAAGTTCTGGTGCTACGTCTTCTTCCCCCGGGACCTGGACACGGCGCGCAAGGCGCCCCTGCTGGTCTTCCCCCACGGCGGGGTCCACGCCGACTTCAGCACCTACTACACGCACATCGTGCGCGAGCTGCTCGCCCAGGGCTACGTAGTGGTGGCGCCCGAGTACCGCGGCAGCACCGGCTACGGCCGCGGGCTCTACGAGGACATCGACTACGGCGGGCGCGAGGTGCAGGACAACGACATGGCGCGGCAGTACGTGCTGGAGAATTACCCCTTCGTCGACGAAGGGCGCGTCGGCATGATCGGCTGGAGCCACGGCGGCCTGATCTCGCTGCTGAACGTCATGGAGCACCCGGACGCGTACAAATGCGCCTACGCCGGCGTGCCCGTCAGCGACCTGATCGCGCGCCTGGGCTACCTGGGCGAGGACTACGCCGCCCTCTACTCGGCCGACCACCACATCGGCCAGACCGTCGGCGAGAACATCGCCGAGTACAAGCGCCGCAGCCCGGTCTGGAACGCCGAGCGCCTGCGCACGCCGGTGCTGATCCACACCAACACCAGCGACGAGGACGTCAACAGCCTCGAGGTGGTCAGCCTGATCCGGGCGCTGAAGGCCGAAGGCAAGGAGTTCGAGCACGAGATCTTCGAGGACTTCCCCGGCGGCCACAGCTTCGACCGCCTGGATACCAGGGGCGCCCGCGAGATCCGGGTGAAGGTCTACCGCTTCCTGGCCGGGCACCTGAAGCCGCCGCGGCCGATCGCCTCGATCGCGGACCTGGACCGGGCGGGCTACCCGGTGCCGACCGGCCGCTAGGATCAGTCATGAAGGTCCGGGCTAGACCGGCGCGCCGGCGTCGACGGCCGCGCGGATCTCCGCCGCCAGGCCGCTGGCGGTGACCGGTTTGGCGACCACGGCGCGGATGCCGACGGCCCGCACCGCCGCCGTGGTCAGGCCCTCGGTGTAGCCGGTGCACAGCAGCACCGGCAGGTCCGGGCGCAGCGCCAGCATCGCCTCGGCCAGGGCCAGCCCCGTCAGAC
>JBHEPC010000437.1:0-6517 GCA_046260475.1 Candidatus Krumholzibacteriia bacterium
GGCCGCCACAGTGGCCCCGCCGATGGCGCTGTCAGGCCAGTGCGGCCTTCACCTTCTTGATCAGTTCGGCTGCCGCCGCCTCGTCTTGAGCCTCGGCAATGATGCGCACCACGGGCTCGGTGTTCGAGGCCCGCACGTGCACCCAGCCCTTGTCGTCCAGCCACTTGACGCCGTCGCGGGTGTCGGTCGTGCCCGGCCCCAGGACCGCCACCAGGGCCTCGGGCGAGGGCAGGCGGTCGGCCTCCAGCTTGGTCTTGACCATGACCACCGGCGGCAGGTCCGCCACCATCGCAGCCAGGGTGCCGCCGCCCTCGGCCAGGCTCTGCAGCAGCATGGCGATGCCCACCAGGGCGTCGCGCCCGGCGTGCAGCGCCGGATAGATGACGCCGCCGTTGCCCTCGCCCCCCAGGACGCAGCCCTCGGCCAGCATGGTCTCGACCACGTTGGCCTCGCCGACGGGGGTGCGGAAGACCTTGCCGCCGTGACGGGCGGCCACCTTCTCGATCAGGCCGGTGGTGGAGAGGTTGACCGCCATGCTGCCGGGGGTGTGGCCCAGCAGGAAGTCGGCCGCCAGGGCCAGGGTCAGCTCCTCGCTCAGGGCGGTGCCCGTGCCGTCGACCAGGGCCAGGCGGTCCACGTCCGGGTCCACGGCCAGGCCCAGGTCCGCGCCCTGCCGCCGGACCTCGGCGCACAGGTCCTGCAGGTGGGCGGGCGTGGGCTCGGGGTCGTGGGGGAAGTTGCCGGTCAGGCCGCAGTTCAGCCGGGTGCAGTGCACGCCCAGCCTCTCCAGCAGGCGCGGCACGATGACGCCGCCGGCCCCCTCCACCGCGTCGACCACCGCGTGCAGCCGGCGGGCGCCGATGCGCTGCGGGTCCAGCCAGGGCAGCCGCAGCAGGGCGTCCAGGTGGCGGTCGTCCGCGCCCTCCTGGCGGCGCACCCGGCCCAGGCGGTCCCAGGCCACGTGGCCGGTTTCGTCCTCGTAGTGCCGGCGCACCTCGCGGTTCTGGGCGGCGGTCAGGAACAGGCCGTCGCCCTGGAGGAACTTCAGGGCGTTCCACTGCTGGGGGTTGTGGCTGGCGGTGATGATGACGCCGCCCACGGCGTCGGTCTCCTGGACGGCCATCTCCGTGGTCGGCGTGGTGGCGATGCCGATGTCCACCACGTCGTGGCCGGTGGAGCACAGGGCCGCGGCCACCGCGTCCAGGACCATGGGGCCCGATGGGCGCGTGTCCCGCCCCACCACCACCGGCCCGGCCGGCAGCCAGGCGCCGAAGGCGGCGGCCCAGCGGGCCACCGTGACCGCATCCAGGCCGTCGCCGACGACGCCCCGGATGCCCGAGACACTGACGCGCAGCGGCACGTTGCCGTCCTTTCCGAAGGGTTCCCCGCCGGACCCGTCGCGGGCGCCGGCGCGAGGGCACAGGATACCACCGAAGGCGCGGAAGCGAAACCTCGGGGCGGCTGCTTATACCACAAATGCCGCAACAAAAAAACCTGCGCACGCGCAGGCTTTTCCGTCGGTGTTTCCTGGAGCTGGTGCGCGGACTCGAACCGCGGACCTGCTCATTACGAGTGAGCTGCTCTACCAGCTGAGCTACACCAGCCCCGGAAGATCCGAAGTGGTGCCTGGGGGCGGAGTTGAACCACCGACACCATGATTTTCAGTCATGTGCTCTACCAACTGAGCTACCCAGGCACCGGAAAAGGCGTTCCCGGCGGACCGGGAACGGGAATAAAACACCGCCGCGATTGGCTTGTCAAGCGGCCGGGGGAATTTCCCGGTCTGCCGGGGCCCTACCCCACCACCGGGCAGGCCTGGGCCAGCCGCGCGATGGTCGCCACCACCTCGTCCATCTCGAAGGGCTTGTAGAGGCAGGCGTCGGCCCGGCTCCAGGTGGCCACGAACTTCTCCCGGTCGCGAGTGTCCACCTTGCGGGCCGTCAGCAGCATGATGGGGAAGACCGCGGCCTGGGGGTCGTTCTCCATCCACTCCTTGAGCATGCGGCTGACTTCGTAGCCGTTGCACCCGGGCAGCATCACGTCCAGGATCATCAGGTCCGGCGGGTTGCGCTTGGCCTTGTCCAGGCCCTCGAGCCCGTCCACGGCGGTGGCCACCGTGAAGCCCCGCCGCGTGAGGCTGAACTCCAGGGTCTCGAGGATATCCGGCTCGTCGTCCACGACGAGGATCCGCAGGTTCCGCTCCATGCTCCCAATCCTCCGGGCTGCGGGCCGGCGGGCGTGCCGACCCCGCAGGATGTTTCGGTCCGGGGCGGCCCCGGGTTGAGGCCGACCGCGCCGGCGCACGCCGCCGCCGGTCGCGTCCCGGCGGCAGGAATTGCCCGCGACCGGGACCGGATCGGCGCTTTCCAGGCTGCAGTTCGTTGTCCAGCAACGTCTTGCAGTTGGCGAGGGCGCTCCTGGGCGGGAATTTTGCAAACGCTATGCCACCGCCGAACCGGCGGCGAAAGGATCAGAGGCCCAGGCGGTGGGACAGGTGGCGGGCGGTGAGGGAACCCTCCGCGCGGGCCACGGCCTCGGGCGGGCCCTCGGCCACGACCCGGCCGCCGTGGCGGCCGCCGCCCGGCCCCAGGTCGACGATCCAGTCGGCCTGGGCGATCAGGTCGAGGTTCTGCTCGATCACGACCACCGAGTGCTGCCGCTCCACCAGCTCGTGCAGCACCTTGACCAGGGCGCGCACGTCCTCGGCGTGCAGGCCGGTGGTGGGCTCGTCCAGCAGGTAGAGGTTGTTCTTGCCGCTGGGCGCGGCCAGTTCGCGGGCCACCTTCAGGCGCTGGCTCTCGCCCCCCGAGAGGGTGGTCGCCGGCTGGCCCAGGGTCAGGTAACCCAGGCCCACCTTCTTCAAAAACCACAGGCGCTCGCCGACCGCGGGCACGTCGCCGAAGAAGCCCAGGGCGTCGTCCACGGTCAGCTCCAGCACCTGGGCGATGCTCAGGCCCTTGTAGCGGATCTCCAGGGTCGCGGCGTTGAAGCGGCTGCCGCGGCAGTCCTCGCAGGGCACCTCGATGTCGGCCATGAACTGCATCTCGACCCGGTGGTAGCCCAGGCCCTGGCAGGTGGCACAGCGGCCGCCGGCGGTGTTGAAGCTGAAGCGGCCGGGCGCGAAACCCCGCGCCAGTGACTCCTTGGTGCCGGCGAAGAGATCGCGGATGGGGGCGAGCACCTGCAGGTAGGTGGCCGGGTTCGAGCGGCTGGTCTTGCCGATGGGGGTCTGGTCCACGCGCACCACGCGGCTGACCCCGTGCTCCCCCTGCAGGGCGGTGAAGGGGAAGGCGCGCCCCACGCCGCCGACGGCCTTCGCGGTCAGCCCGTCGTGGATGCAGCCGCTCAGCAGGCTGCTCTTGCCCGAGCCCGAGACGCCGGTCAGGGCCACGAAGCGGCGCAGGGGAATGCGCACGTCCACCTCGCGCAGGTTGTTCAGGCGGGCACCCTTGACCGTGAGCCAGCGGTCGGGGGCCTCGCGCCGGCGGGCCAGGTCCCGGGCCGGCACGTCCCCGCGCAGGTGGCGGGCGGTGATGGTGTCGCCGGTGGCGAGCAGTTCCTCGAGGGGGCCCTGGAAGACCAGGCGGCCGCCGTGGCTGCCGGCGCCCGGGCCCAGCTCGATGAAATGCTGGGCCGCGCGTAGCACCGCCAGGTCGTGCTCCACCACCACGACGGTGTTGCCGCCGTCCACCAGGTCCCGCAGGGTGCCGATCAGGCGCTCCACGTCGTCGGCGTGCAGGCCGCAGGTGGGCTCGTCCAGCACGTAGAGGGTGTCCACCAGGCGCGAGCCCATGGCGTTGGCCAGGTGGATGCGCTGCGCCTCGCCCCCCGAGAGGGTGCGGGTCAGGCGGTCGAGGGTCAGGTAGGACAGGCCCACGCGCTCGAGGAATTCCAGGCGGTGCAGCACCTCGTCCCGGCCCTCGCCCGCCACGGCCGCGGCCGCCTTGGTCAGGCGGATGGCGCGCACCTTGGCCAGGGCCTCCTCCACCGACAGGCGGCCCACCTGGCCGATGTCCAGGTTCTGGACCTTGACCGCCAGCGCCTCGCTCCTGAGCCGGCTGCCGCCGCAGGCGCGGCACTCGGTGTCGCCCATGTAGCGGCGGGTGAAGAAGCGGTGGTGCCCCTTCTTCATCTCCTTGCGCATGGTCTCGAGGTACGGGATCACGCCGGTGTAGCTCTTGTCCCGGCCCTCGAGCACCAGCTTCTGCTGGCGGCGGGGCAGCTTGGCGAAGGGCACGTCGGCAGCGATGCCCTGGCGCGCGCAGAACTTCAGCAGGGCCGTGAACTGGCGGCCGAAGGTCTCGGTGCTCCAGGGCTTGATCGCCCCCTCCTTGAGGCTGAGCCCCGGGTCGGGCACGATCCTGTCCTCGTCGAACTCCAGGCGATTGCCGAAGCCCTTGCAGGCGGCGCAGGCCCCCTCGGGCGAGTTGAAGGAGAACAGGCGGGGCGTGGGCTCGGGGAAGACGCGGCTGCAGCCGCTGCAGCGCAGGTCGCTGGCGAACTCGACCCGCCAGGTCAGCTCCCGGTCCCGCAGCACCACCAGCCCGCCCGCCTGGCGGAAGCACAGCTCGACCGCCTCGGCGAAGCGCGAGCGCACGCGTGGGCCCGGTTGCAGGCGGTCCACCACCACGTCCAGCCCCTGGCCGGGGCCGGGCAAAGGGCGCTGGGCGATGCCCTCGTCGTCCAGGCGCACGACCTCGTCCCCCACCACCGCCCGCTGGAAACCCTGGGCCAGCAGCGGCTCCCACCAGCCGGGCAGGGCGCCGCCCGCGGGCAGGGGCTGCGGGTAGCACACCAGCAGGGCCTGGCCGTCGTGGTCCCGGCGCACGGCCTTCCAGATCGAATCGGCGGTGTCGCGGGTGACGGGCCGTTCACAGTCGGGGCAGACGACCTTGCCCGCGCGGGCCCACAGCACGCGCAGGTAGTCGTTGATCTCGGTGACCGTGCCCACGGTGGAGCGCCCGCTGGTGACGGCGTTGCGTTGCTCGATGGCGATGGCGGGGCTGACGCCGTCGATCCAGTCCACGTCGGGCTTGGGCAGCCGGTCCAGGAACTGGCGGGCGTAGGTGGACAGGGACTCGACGTAGCAGCGCTGCCCCTCGGCGTAGAGGGTGTCGAAGACCAGGGAGGACTTGCCCGAGCCGGACAGGCCGGACACCGCCGTCAGCATCCCCCGGGGGAAATCGACGTCGATGTCCTGCAGGTTGTGCTGGCGGGCGCCCTTGACGCGGATGCAGTCGTTCACGGTCCTTCGCCTCGGCTGGGGGTGCCGTCCCGTCCGGCCGGACGGCAGTCGTTCATGATAACGCGGGTTTCCGGCCGGGCCAATCCGAATTACCATGGACCGATCCCTGCCCCCGCCCGACCCGCGAAAGGACGATCATGGCCGGCCCCCTCGCAGAGCACGCCTTCGCCGCACTCCTGGCGACCATCCACACCCTGCGCGCCCCGGGGGGCTGCCCCTGGGACCGCAAGCAGACCCTGGTCGACGCCGCCCGCTACCTGATGGACGAGGCCGGCGAGCTGGTGGAGTCGGCCCTCGCGGATGACCCCGCCGGCGTGCGCGAGGAGTTGGCCGACCTGCTGTTCATGACCTCCTTCTGCTGCGAGATCCTCGGCGAGACGCACCCCACCTCCATGCACGACATCGCCCGCGAGGGCAACGCGAAGCTGATCCGCCGCCATCCCCACGTCTTCGGCGAGGCCAGCGCGCGTGACCTGGGCGAGAGCCAGGAGCGCTGGAACGAGATCAAGGCCCAGGAGAAGCGGGCCAAGGGCCTGGACCCCGGCGCCGAGTCGTCCCTGAAGGCCATGCCCGCGTCCACCGCCCCCCTGCACGTGGCCTACCGCCTGCAGCACGACGCGGCGGACCAGGGCTTCGACTGGCCGGACATCGCGGGCGTCTGGGCGAAGCTGCGCGAGGAGATCGGCGAGCTCGAGGAGGCGGCAGCCGCGGGCGAGCCCGGCGCGGTCGAGCACGAGCTGGGCGACCTGCTGTTCTCGGTGGTCAACCTCGCCCGCTGGCTGAGGGTGCAGCCGGACATGGCCCTGCGCCGGGCCAACGGCCGCTTCCGGGACCGCTTCCAGCTGGTGGAGCAGGATTTCAAGGACGCGGGGCGGCCATTGCGGGACGCCTCCATTGAGGAGTTGGAGACCTCCTGGCAACGTGCCAAGCGGCGGCTCGGCCGGTAGGTCGGGGGCGGTCGGGCATCCGGCAGGTCGCGGGGGATCGTCGGGGGGACGCAGGCCGCGGCCATCCGTGGCCGCGGCCTGCTCGGCCTGCGGGCCGCTCCGCCATCCTGGCTGCGCGGCCCTGCGGACGCCCCCCGACAGCCGCCCTCGACCTGCCGGATGCCCGGTCCCCCACCTACCGGACGAGCTCAATAGAGCCGGGACGCTCCGTTCCCGCTGGAGCCGAGTGCGCGTCGATCGGTCTGGGCGTTGCGGGCTGCGGAGGGTGCGGCGGTTGGTTCCGGGGGGCGTCGGGTGGGCCGCGCAGCCAGGATGGCCGAGCGGC
>JBHEPC010000467.1:0-6172 GCA_046260475.1 Candidatus Krumholzibacteriia bacterium
TGCTGGGCCCCGGCCTGGGCACCCGGTGGTCGGCGCCGTGGTAGCCTGAGTTGGCGGCCACCGGTCCCCACTACGGCGAGCTGGCCGCCCTGCTCGCGGCGTTCATCTTCGCCTGGACCAGCGTGTTCTTCACCGCGGCGGGCCACCGCCTGGGCGTGACGCTGGTGAACCTGCTGCGCCTGCCCGGCGCCGTGGTCTGCCTGGGCCTGACCCACCTGGCGCTGACCGGCCGCGTCTGGCCGGCCGGTCTGGCGCCCGCCGACCAGGCCTGGATCGGCCTGAGCGGCATCGTCGGCCTGGCGGTGGGCGACTCGGCCCTGTTCCGCTCCTTCACCCTGGTGGGGCCGCGCCGCGGCATGACCGTCATGGCCCTGGCACCGGTGTTCACGGTGGTGGTGGCCTGGGCCCTGGCCGGCGAGCGGCTGGGACCGCAGGCCCTGGCGGGCATCGCCGTGGTGATCGGCGGCGTGATCCTGGCGACCCGGGGCCGCGATCCCGGGGGCGGGCGCTTCCGCGCGCTGCCGGCGCCGTTGCTGCGCACGGGCTTCCTGCTGGCCCTGGTCGGGGCGGCCTGCCAGGGTCTGGGCAGCGCCTTCGCCAAGCTGGGCATGGGGCCCGGCGGCGGCGGCGTCGACCCCCTGGGCGCCACCCTGGTACGGCTGGTCTGGGCGACGGTCGCCTACTGGCTGGTGGTGCTGCCCCGGCAGGACCGGCGGGTGCTGCGGGAGCGCCTGCGGGACCGGCGCGGGGTGGCCGCCCTGGCGGTGGCCGTGCTGCTGGGGCCGTTCCTGTCGGTATGGATCTCGCTGGTGGCCATCAAGAATACCGAGGCGGGCGTCGCGCAGGTCTTCCTGGGCATGGTGCCCATCTTCGTGCTGCTGCCGTCGTGGCTGGTCTACCGGGATTCGCCGACGGTCCCCACCCTGGCGGGCGTGGCGGTGGCGGTCGCGGGCGGGGCCCTTTTGTTCCTGCGCTAGGCGGCGCGCCGGGGGCATCCTCAAGTTCGGCGCACTTCCTGCCGATCATCCTTTGGCAGGCCGCCGCAGGAGGCAGCGGCCGCAGGCCTCGCCGCCCCCGGGATCGCGGAAAGGAGTCCGCCGTGCCCATCGGATCCGTCTCGGCCGTGCAGCCGTCCACCGCCTACACGGGCGTGACCTCGGCGCGTTCGGCCAACGACCTGGCGCTGGACAAGCTCCGGCAGCAGGCGGACGAGCGCGCCCAATTGGAGTCCCTGCACGGCCACCTGCTGACCCTGCGGGACGCGCTCACGACCCTGCGCGAACACTGGCGCCGCTCGGACGAGCGGATCCCCGGCGGTCCGGCCCAGGCCGTCTCGCAGGCCGTGCTGTCCCAGGCGGGGGACGAGAACCTCGTTCTGGGCAACCTTGACGGCTTCGGGAGCGTGGGCGCCGGCACCCTGACCGTCAACGGTACGGCGGTGGCGTTCGATCCGGCCGCCGACAGCCTGGCCGACCTGGTCGCCCGCCTGGATGCCGCCGGTGCGGGCGTGTCCGCGGCCCTGGACGACTCGGGCCAGCGCCTCGTGCTTACCTCCACCGACCCGGCCGCCGACCTGGAGTTGGACGACGGCGGCGCGGGGTTGCTGGACGCCCTGGGCATAGCCGCCGGCACCCACGGCCCGTCGGCCTCCGGCAGCACGCCGGGCATGTCCTGGAGCCGCGCCGGCGAGGTGGCCGAGGCCCTCGGCGACGCCGTCGCGGCGGTCAACGCCATCTTCTCCCCCGACTTCCCCGGTGGCGAGCCGTCCTCGCAGCTCGTGCGCGCCCGCGGCGACCTGCAGAAGGCGGTCGAGGATGCCTTCGCCGCCGACACCACGGGCCTGGCCGCGGACCTGGGCTTCGGCCAGGACTTCGCCAACGAGTCCGGCGACGTGCTTTCGTTCACCGCCCGCACCGGGCGGCAGCTGGTGCGCGCCCTGCGCAACCGCCCCGCGACGGCGGAGGTCATGCTCTTCGGGGAGGCCAAGGCCGGGGCCGACGGCCTGGTCGGCCGCCTCGAGCAGCGGGTGGGCCTGATCGACAAGAGGCTGCAGACGGCGTTCGCCCAGCGCGGCTACGCGGTCGACGCCTACGCCTGAGGTCCGGTCAGATCTTCACGCGCAGGCCGCGCCGATCCATCGCCCACAGCACCGCCAGCCAGAAGGCCACGTTGGCCAGGGCGTAGAGCAGGGAGCCCCCCGCCGGTCCGGCCGCCGGTTCGGCCAGGCTGGTGTAGAGCCAATGGCGCAGGCTGACCGTCGCGCCCTCGCCGCCGGGCACGCGCACCAGGCCCAGCACCCGCGCCAGCAGGCCCGAGCCCAGGAACGCCACCAGCGGGTTGAGGCCGAAGATGACCGCCGGGCGGACGCCCCGGCGCCAGCCGCGGCCGTCGATGAGCGCCAGGCAGACCGCGAGCACGAGGGCCGCCAGCCCCGCGGTCAGCACCGCGTAGCTGACGGTCCACAGTTGCTTGTTGACCGGCTCGAGCAGGGCCAGCAGCACGCCTGCGGCCGTGCCCGCGGCCCCCGCGGCGAGCAGCGCCCGCAGCCGGTCGGCCAGGGGCCGGCCGACCCGCAGCAGCCGGCCGGCGGCGTGGCCCAGCAGCACCGTGACGATCGCCGGCAGGGTCGAGACCAGCCCCTCCGGCTCGCAGGCCAGGCCGCCGGACCGCCATATCCGGGCCTCGCCCAGGACCGTGAGGTCCACCAGGCGCGCGAAGTTGTCCACGGGTGCGAAGCTGCCCGCGCCCCAGCCGGCGACCAGGGGCAGCCGCATGAGCAGCTCGTAGGCGGCGACCAGCGCCAGCCCCGCGGCCAGCCGGGCCCGGGCCCGCGGCCACACGGTCACCACCAGCGCGGCGGCGCCGTAGGCCAGGGCGATGCGCTGCAGCACGCCCATGACGCGCAGGGTGCGCAGGCTCTCGGCCACGCGGCCCGGGCCGAAGTCGGCCGCCGCCTCGGCGCTCAAGGGCAGACCGAACGGGAAGCCGCCCAGGAGCAGCCCGCACAGGAAGATGAGCGCCGTACGCGCGGCGATCTTCCGCAGCAGGTCGGCCCGGGTGGCCCCGGCCGCGGCGCGGCGGTCCAGGCTGAGGGCCATGGCCGCACCCACGATGAACAGGAAGAACGGGAAGACGAGGTCGGTGGGCGTCAGGCCGTGCCAGGCCGCGTGGCGCAGCGGCGGGTAGACGTGGGCCCAGCTGCCGGGATTGTTCACCAGGATCATCAGGGCGACGGTCAGGCCGCGGAAGACGTCCAGGGCGACCAGGCGGCCGGGGTCGTCCGGCGATGCTGCGGCACGGCTCAATCTCGCCGCCGATCAGAGCCCGCGCCGCGGAGCCGCTTGCCCGTGAGCTTGGCGAACGGCGCCAGCACCTTGCCCGTCCAGCGGGCCACGATGCCGTGGCGCAGGCGGACGGCCTCGTCGGCGCGGCCGTGGATCATGCGGGCGCACTCGTACGGTCGCACGGGATAGATGGTGCAGCGGCCGTGGTCGAAGAAGATGCAGCGGCCCGGCACGGACAGCTCCGGCAGCGTCCACACGCCGCCCGGCTTCTTGCCGTCCCGGAACTTGTGGGGCATGACGCCGTGGCGCAGGGAACCGTCCGGCATCCTGGTGACGCCGACTCCCAGGTACCTGGTGAAGGTCTCCTGCTCGGTCAGCCCCAGGTGGCGGGCCAGGGGCGCGATCTGGTCGGGGGTGAACCAGCCGGGTGAATTCAAGCAGGCGGCCCGGCAGCGCTCGCAGTCGCAGCTGGAGACGGTCAGGGCCGGCCCGCGCCCGCGCCCGGGCCCCGGGCGGTCGGTCACTTCCCGTCGCCGGCCAGCGCCGGCGCGCCCGCGTCCGTCAGCAGCGCGACGCCCTCGCGGGCCGCCTGCAGCAGGCGGAAGCGGGGGTGGCCGTACTTCGCCTCGCCGTTGAGCACCACCAGGTTGGGGCGGATCTCGACCCGGCCCTCGCCGTGGGTGTGGCCGCACAGGACGGTGAAGTCCGTGCCGCGGCGGCTGCGCGCCACGCGCTCGAGGGCCTCGCCGATCGCGCCGCAACAGTAGCCGTGGAGCCAGGCCTCGCCCATCAGGCGGCCTTCGCGGAAGGCCGCCTGCGGGAACGGCGGCACGTGGGTCAGCACGATGACCTGGGTGTAGAGGGAGGCGGCGGTGTGCAGGGCCGGCTCGAGGACGGACGCGGCGTCGGCGCCCAGCTGCTGCAGGCGGGCCACCAGGGCGTCCTGCCCTTCCAGTTCCCAGGTGTCCGGCGTGTGCGCGAACACCTCCTCCAGCTCCTTGATGTGCACGTAGTCGTTCAGGACGACGTCGGAACCCAGCAGGTCGCCGTGCCGGGCGTCGCCCCAGCCGCCGTGACCGACCAGGCCCACGCCCTCGGCCACCTCGACGCAACCGACCGCCGGCAGCCAGTGCACGTCCGGCCCCTTCAGGCGCGACAGCACGCTGTGGGCCCCGGAGACCGACCAGCCCCAGTAGTCGTGGTTGCCCATGACGAAGTGGACCGGGCGCTTGACCGCACGGGCGATGCGCCGGACGTCATCGACCACGTCCTCGCCCACGCTGATGTCGCCGCCCAGGAGCACCGCGTCGGGCGTTGCGTCCGCCAGGCTGCGGATGAAGGCCGCGGCCTTCGCCGGGCCCGCATGGTCGAGGTGGATGTCCGCGGCCCAGGCGAGGGTGGCCTGGCGCGGCGCCTCCGTGCGCGTCATCGGTCGTGGCCTTTCGCTGCGGCGCGCGGTGCGCCGGACGGGTCCGCCGGGCGGACCTCCGCAGGGGATTCCCCTTCTAGTTACCGCGAACGGCGCGGCCTGGCAAGAACGATCCCGCCCGGGCCGTCAGGGAACCTGCAGCAGCGACATGCACCCGGCGCCGTAGCCCTCGATGTCGATGCGCAGGTCGAAGCGCTTGTCGCAGGCCTCGAGCAGCGCCGCCACGGGACCCGGGACGGGATCGTTGGGATACTTCACATCCACCAGGCGCACGTGCTCGGCACAGACCTGGTTGAACAGGGCCCCCATGATGTTCAGGACCTCGAAGTAGTTCTCGATCACGTTGTCGGAGAGCTGGTAGCGCTTCGCCCCGTCCTGGGCCATGTTGGCCGGGATCAGGGCCAGCGCCGCGCCGGCGTAGTTCACCAGGGGCACGTCGCTGACGCAGACGATGCCCTCGGTGCCCGCCTCGTTCATGTAGAAGCCCGACATGGCCTCGGTGATGTCGATGGGGCCGTTTTCGACCGCGTTCGCCTCGCGGCCGAGGGTGTCGGCCAGCAGTTGCGCCACCTCGCGCGGCTTCGGCAATTGCAGCACGGCGTCAGCCATGATCGTCCACCTCGCTTAGCCGCCGGGAAGGCGGCGGAATGCCTACGCCATCACGACGCGCAGCTCGTGCTGGAACGTCTCGGCCGTGAACGGCTTGGCGATCAGGAAGAGGGCGCCGGCCTTGCGGGCGCGGTCCCGCATCTCGGGCGTGCCCTCGGTGGTCACGAACCCGAACGGGGCCGCGATGCCCTCGGCCTTCATCGCCTCCAGCAGTTCGATGCCGTTCAGCTCCGGCATGTTCCAGTCCGAGAGCACCAGGTCGTAGCCGCCGACCTTGATCTTCGCCAGGGCCTCGACGCCGTTCTCGGCCTCGTCCACTTCGCAGTTCTCCCAGCCGGCCTGGCGGAGCGTCCGCTTGACGATCATCCGCATGGCCTTGCTGTCGTCGACGACCAGCAATTTCATGTCGCTTCCTCCGTGTCGACCCGCCGGCGGGGCGGCGGGGTTCGCCCAGCGCTACTTGCGCTCGAACACCGTTACCGTCATGCACTCGCCGGTCTGGCGAACGCATGCCCCCTGGACCAGGTTGCTGCCGGGCACGTTGATGAGGTAGTCCTCGCCTTTGGCCACCGTCGGCAGCGACAGCGAGCAGCCCTCCGGCAGGTCCAGCTTGAACTGGCCGGCCAGCAGGTTGGCCACCTCGCCGAAGGCGTCGCGAACCTCGTCCTCCGACAGCTCGTCCGGCTCCATCTCGAACATGGCCGCGGCGACGGCGACGGCCATCGCGTAGCTGCACTCGGCCGCCACCGCGCCCTGCCAGGTGCCCGAGACGTGCACGCAGCTGGTGATGCGGCAGCCGGTGCCCCGCTCGCCGGGCGCCGGCATCTCCACCGCTTGGATCTCGTCCCCG
>JBHEPC010000002.1:0-4336 GCA_046260475.1 Candidatus Krumholzibacteriia bacterium
CTACCCGGACCTGCTGGAGCTGATGGTGGCGGCCGGTTTCAAGAAGGTGTTCCTGGGCCTGGAGACGCCCAGCGCCGCCAGCCTGCGGGAGTGCCACAAGCTGCAGAACCTGCGCGGCGACCTGGCCACGGCGGTGCACACCATCCAGGCCGCCGGGATCGAGGTGATGGGTGGCTTCATCGTGGGCTTCGACAGCGACGAGCCGGACATCTTCGAGCGGCAGTTCGAGTTCATCCAACGCACGGGCGTGGTCACGGCCATGGTGGGGCTGCTGCAGGCCCTGCCCCGCAGCCGTCTGCACGCGCGGCTGGCGGCCGAAGGACGCCTGTGCGGAACGGGCAGCGGCGACAACACGAAAGCATTCTTGAACTTCGAGCCGCGCCTGGACCGGGAGTTCCTGCTCGAGAACTACCGCCGGCTCATGACCCGCCTGTACGAACCGGGCACCTACTACCGGCGCATCCGCGTCTTCCTGGAGAGCCACCGCGCGCGGGGGCCGCGGTCCCACGTGGGCTGGCGGGACATCCGCGCCCTGCTCGGCTCCATCTGGGTGATGGGGGTGGTCTGCCGCGGACGGCGGGCCTACTGGCACTTCCTCGTCACGACCCTGGTGCGGCATCCGCGGCAGATCGGCGTGGCGGTGGCCCTGGCCATCATGGGCCACCACTACCGGGCGGTGGCGGCGGGGCTGTAGGCGCCTAGCCCCAGAACAGGTAGCTGACCAGGATGGCCGCCGTGATCCCCGCCAGGTCGGCGGCGAGGCCGCACACGACGGCGTGCCGCGTGCGCCGGATGCCGACCGCCCCGAAGTACACCGCCAGCACGTAGAAGGTGGTCTCGGTGCTGCCCTGGATCACCGAGACCAGGCGGCCGGCGAAGCTGTCGGCGCCGTGGGCGGTCATGGTCTCGATCATCAGGCCGCGGGCGCCGCTGCCGGACAGGGGCTTCAGCAGCGCCGTGGGCAGGCCGTCGATCCAGCGGGTGTCCGCGCCCAGGGCGCCCACGCCCGCGCGCAGGCCGTCGAGCACCAGGTCCAGCGCCCCGCTGGCGCGGAACACGCCGATCGCCACCAGCATCGCCACCAGGTAGGGGATGATGCCCACGGCCACCTTGAAGCCGTCCTTGGCGCCGTCGATGAAGGCGTCGTAGAGGTCGATGCGGCGCCGGATGCCCCCGGCCATGAAGGCGATGATCACCCCGAAGATAGCGAAGTTGGCCGCGACCGACGAGCGGGCCTCCAGGGTCTCCCGGTCCAGGCTGGAGAGCCAGGCCACCAGGCCCAGCACCACGGCGGTCATGCCCACGAGCCAGCCGGCGACAACCGGGTCACGCAGGCGGATCTTCTGGAAGAACGACGTGACCACCAGCCCGGCCATGGTGCTGCACCAGGTGGCGATCAAGAGCGGCAGGAACACGTCCGTGGGGTCGGCCGCGCCCAGCTGCGCCCGGTAGGTGAAGATGGTCACGGGAATGAGGGTCACCGCCGACGTGTTGATCACCAGGAAGAGGATCATGGCGTCGCTGGCGGTGTCCTTGTCCTGGTTCAGCTCCTGCATCTCGCGCATGGCCTTCAGGCCCAGGGGCGTGGCGGCGTTGTCCAGCCCCAGCATGTTGGCGGCCATGTTCATGACGATGCTGCCGGAGGCCGGGTGACCGGCCGGGATGCCCGGGAACAGGCGCCGCAGCAGGGGACCGAAGATGCGCGCCAGGAACTCGACGGCGCCGCCCCGCTCGCCGATGCGCATGACGCCCAGCCACAGGCACATCACCCCGGTCAGGCCCAGGGCGATCTCGAAGCCGGTCTTGGCCATGTCGAAGGCGGCGCCCACCAGGTCGGCCCAGACGCCGGTCTGGCCGGCGAAGGTGCGGCCGAGGGCGGCGACGAAGGCGCCCAGGAAGAAGAAGGTCCAGATCCGGTTGAGCATCCGTTCTCTCCGGCGGTGGGGGCCCCGGTGGGGCCGGGATCGTCCAGGCGCGGATCTTAGCCGGGCCCGGGCGGGCTGTCATGCCCCGTTTCGCGGGCGGCCCGGTCCCGATTCGCCTCAACGTCCTGCCGCGGCGGCCGATACCGGTCAAAGGTCTCCCGTCTTGCCCTCGAGGAGGATCCCATGGACCGCCGCCACCGTGACCGCACGCCCCTGTTCGTGCCCTGCCTGGTGCACTGCGCCGTGACCGGCCGCCTGCTGGGCCACGCCCTCGACCTGTCGCCGCGCGGCCTGCGCCTGGTCTGCACCCGCCCGCTGGAACTCTTCCTGGACTACCCGCTGGTGCTGCGCCTGGACGACGGCCGCTCGGAGATCCGCGAGTTGGCCCTCGAGGCCCGCTGCGTCTGGACGATGCGCGAACCCAGGCCCCGCGTCCACAGCGCCGGCTTCGAGTTCCGCCAGGTGGACGAGGCGGTCGAATCCCTGCTGGCGGCGTTCCTGACCGCCCGGGAGCGGCGCCAGCCGAGTTGACGCCCGCCGTGCCCGCCGCTAGGATCGCCCGGAAGTTCGCGCAAGGGGCGTGGACGACGGGGTCGGCCCCCGCCAGGAGAACCCATGCTGCCCGTCTGGACCGGCACCCTCACCAAGATGCGCGCCGAGGCCCCCGGAACCGCGGAGCCGGTGCGCTACAGCCTGGCCGACGGCTGGTTCGAGGCCGAACTGCGCGCCGACGACCATCCCCTGAACCCCCACCTGGGGCACCGCTGCGAGCTGCGCTTCACCGGCGCCATCCATTGCATCGCCTGCGGGCGCGAGACCAGGCGGACCTTCAACCAGGGCTTCTGTTTCCCCTGCTCCCAGAACCGGTCCGAGGCCGACATCTGCATCGTCCGGCCCGAGCTGTGCCACTACCTCGAACCGGCCAACCCCTGCCGGGACGAGAACTTCGCCCAGACCCAGTGCTTCCAGCCCCACTACCTGTACTGCAGCCTGACCTCGGGCATCAAGGTGGGCATCACCCGCGGCCGGAACATCCCCGCCCGCTGGCTGGACCAGGGCGCCGTGGCGGCCATCCCGTTGGCGGTGCTGCCCAGCCGCCGCGACGTGGGGCTGGTGGAGAAGAGGCTCAGCGACGAGGGCTTCGCCGACAAGACCCACTGGACCCGTCTGTTGAAAGGCGACCCCGCGCCCGGGGAGTGCGACCTGGCGGCCGCGGCCGCCGACGTCGTGGCTAGGCTGAAGGCGTGGGGGGTCGAGGGCGTGCTGCCGCCCGAGCAGCGGGTCGAGCGGCGCTTCACCTACCCCGTGCTGGCGTGGCCGGCCAAGGTCACGAGTTTCAACCTCGACAAGGATCCGGTCGCGGGCGGGGTATTGCAGGGGATCAAGGGCCAGTACCTGATCTTCGACGGTGGGGTCATCAACCTGCGCAAGTACACGGGCTACAAGGCGGAGTTCCTGGCCTGAGGGGTGTCGCCCACCAATGACCTTTCGGCCCTCGCCCGTCAACGGGCGGGGGCCTTCGCCTGCCGGGCATCCGGCGCCCTCGCTCGTTGCGGGCGATCTGGCGCGGTTTCCGGCGGTGGCCCGGTCATTGCCTCCTCCGGGGCGGAAGCAGGAGGCAGCCTCCCGGACCCAAGGAGGACCCGACATGACCCATCGACCCGACACCCCCATCGCCGCCGACCCCGAGAGCGCCGACCTGGACGCCAGCCTCGCCCGCCTGGGCGTGCACGAACTGGAGGAGCGCCTGGAGCTGAGCCCGCTGCTGGCCGCGGCGGACGTCCAGGACACCGACGCCTGCCGCTGCGAGTGCGTCTGCGACGACACCCCCGACGATCCGTTCGATCGGCTGTACCTGGAACGGTCGATCCCCGCGGGCTTCGGGACCCTGGGCTGACGGTGACGCCGCGCGACCGGCAGGAACAGGTGCGCCAGCCGCGGTCCGGAGCCCTGCGGGGCTCCGGGCCCGGCCGGCGCCCCGGCCGCGGCACCCCGGCGGTCGACGCGGCCGCGGCCGCCGACCGCTGGGAACTGTGGAACCTGCGCGCCTTCTGGCCCGACGCCGGCCCCGCCGACCTGGCCGGAATGAAGGCGAGGCGCGCCGCGATCCTGGCGAGGGAACGGGAGGCTCTCGCCGGGTTGTGGTCGGGGGACGAGGTCATCCTCGCCCCCGGCCACGGCTTCCTGGCCGCCGCCCCGGACCTGACCCGCGGGCTGGTGGTCTCCCTGCACCAAGGACCCTACCAGCTGGTGCCGGAGATCTTCCTGGCCGCCGGCCGGACCCCTCTGGTCCTGGCCAGCCCCGCGGCCCGGCACCACAACCGCGACCGCAGCGAGCGCCTGGCCGCGCGGCTGGGCTACCAGGGCCGCATCGCCTGGCTGGACGTGACCCGGCGTGCCGACCTGCGGCG
>JBHEPC010000004.1:0-10151 GCA_046260475.1 Candidatus Krumholzibacteriia bacterium
GTGCCGGGCACCACCACGCCGTCGTCGACGAAGGCCACCTGGGGCGAGGTGTTCGTGGCGCAGGGATCGTAGTCCTCGAGGCCCGTCCACAGCCTGGCGAAGTCCCCCACCTTGACCGGCACGGGGGCCGTGAACGGCCCGAGGGTGCCGTCTTCGAAGTCCCAGCTGGTCCCGGTGCCGTTGCTCAGGGTGATCACCACGTCGTCCAGCTGCATGGTGCCGGCCGACGGCCAGAGACAGTCCTCGTCGGACCAGCCGAAGTCGCTGAGTACCAGGAAGCGCACCAGCACCTCGTCGCCGGCACCGCCCAGATAGTCGCCCGGCTGGAAGGTGTGGCTGCCGCCGACCGTGATGGCGTCGTGCCTGCCGTCGGCGCTCCACAGGTCCACCGGCCCGGCGGCTGTCTCCGCCTGCAGGAAGGCGTAGTCGTAGCCCGGCTCCAGGTCGAGGTTGGCCAGGGAGGTGATGGTCACCGTGCACGGCTGGCCGGGGTCGGCCACGGTCCCGCGCCACTCCAGCGCGGCCTGGTAGTTGTTGCCGTAGCCGCCGTCGGGGTCGCCGGCGCCGCAGGACGCGAAGCGCGCCTCGCCGCACCAGGCCGAGTAGACGCCGCTGAGCACCCGGTAGCTGTCCGCGTGCCACGGGTTGTAGTCGAGCCCCGAGTCGTCGCGGCTGGTCCAGCCGTTCCAGGCCGGGTTGCCGCCGGCGTCCTCGAACGTGCCCACGTGGGGCGCACCGCTGCCCGTCGGCCCCAGCAGCAGGATGGTGTCGCCGGCGGCCTTGGCCGCGCCGGGCACGCCGCCGCGGATCACGGCCACGTCGGTGGCGGGCCGCGGCACCTCCCGGAACGGGCGCGCCGCCTGGGTGGCGGCGGGCAGCAGGATCGCGGCGGCGAGCGCGGAAATGGGTACACGGATGCGCGAGAGCGAGCGAGTGGCGAACATCGTTTTCCCCCTTGGCTATGCGAATACCTGTAAGGGTAGGGAAACGCCAAAACCCAAGTCAATGCCGGGCGGCGCGGGGCGCGGCGGACGCCCCGGCCGGCCCGTCACCGACTACTTCAGCAGCATCACCTTGCCGACGCGGGACTCGCCGTGCATGCGCGCCTCGTAGAAATAGACGCCGGACGCAGCCCGGGCGCCGCGGGCGTCGATGGCGTCCCAGTCCACGGATCCTGCCGCCTCCACCTGCTCGTCCAGCAGCGTCCGCACGAGACGGCCCCGCAGGTCGTAGATCGTCACGGTCAGCCGGCCCGGGCGCGCCACTGCGTAGTCGATGCGCACCCGCGGATTGAAGGGGTTGGGGTAGGCGGCGGCGGCGAAGTGGGCCGGCACCGGTCCGGACGGAACCTCCGCGAAGCACTCGATCGAGTAACTGAAGCCGAAGATGCCCAGGATTTCCGTGAGCAGGTGCGTCCCCGCCGCACGGTGCAGGTCGGGCCCGTCGGGATCCATCGCGACCCGGGAGAGGTCGTAAGGCGTGAACAGGCAGGACGAACCCGTCGCCGCGTCCTCGCCGTACACGACCGCCGCGTAGGGGTAGGCGCCGGCACCGCCGCCCGGATCGGTGAACTCGGCCGCCCGGACACCCGGCCACGCCGCCGTCACCGCGTCGAAGCTGCGGATGGTCGGACAGCCGCCAACCAGGCGCCAGGCGTCGAGGTACCCGCCCAGCGGCCCCCCCGGGATGACCCGGACCCCCGGCGCGGTCTGGTTCCCGATCAGCGGGCGCAGGTCGGAGGCCACCTGCTGGACGCCCAGCCGCGCGGCCAGGAAGGCCCGGCCGTCGGTCGACCCCAACAGCGAGGTCGCCAGGCCGTCCCCGGCGCCGTAGAAGTGGCGGTTGCCCAGGTCCAGCCAGGCCGCGAGCAGCTGCAGGTCCGGCGACGGGTCCGCGTCGCCGTTGCTGAGCGTGTGGACGGAGAGGTCGCCGGCCGTATAGAGCATGGCGTCGTAGCCGGACATCAGGTCCACGGTGGCCTTGGCCCCCAGGCCGTTGCCCACGCCCTGCGCGGGCGCCTGGGTCATGTAGATGTCCACGTCGTGGCCGGGGGCCACGCAGCTCTGGTAGAGGTACCACCGCCACGCGTCCCAGTCCGCGTCGTCCCGTCCGTCGAACCAGAAGAGGATCTCCGGCTGCACGAACGTCGGCGGCTGGCCCGCGATCCACTGGACCGTCGGCAGCGCCCGCACGGTGAACCGGCGGTCGTAGGGCGCGGGATCGTAGTCCCAGGGCGAGGCGAAACTGCCGAACCCGGTGGTGTCGGCGGGCAGGGTCGCCGTCTGGACCTCGCCGGCCACCGCGTCGGTGGCGGCGAAGAAGTAGTGCAGGATGTCGCCCGGGAAAAGGAAGCCCGAGTCGGGCAGGTCGGCGAACCAGGTGTCCGGACGCGGCACGCCCGAGATCGTCGCCGCCGGCCGGCACACCACCGAGCCCGCGGCGGGCAGGCCGCTGGTGCGGTGCGGGTCGAAGACCGGGTTGGCCTCGAGGCGGTAATGCAGCCGCGGCGGTTCGACCAGGGCGGCCCCGGCCCGGGCGGCCTTGGCCTCGAACACGAGTGCGTCCGCGGTGTAGCGCCAATCGCCGGCCTGCGCCATGTCGAAGCGCACGCTCGCCGCGCCGGGATCCGCCGGATCGAACGTCCCGGACGCCGGGAACCCGTCCTGGGCGAGGTGCCACTCCTCGGCTGCCAGCCACGGGCCGACCTGGCGGGACGCCGCCAGCCGCACGTTGTCGAAGTAGGGCGCCGGGGTGCCGTCCACGCCGTACCAGCCATACACCCAGCCCAGTTCGTAGACACCCAGCTGCACCTGCACGGCGGTGGCCTCGGGAACGAGCAGGTCGTTGCAATCGAACGACTGGCGGATGTACTCCGGCCCGCCGTAGTAGACGTGGATCCGGTCCAGCCAGGGCGCGTCGGTAATCGCCGCTGCGGAAGCAGCCGAGCGGATGGCCCACACGTAGAACATGCCCGGCGAGTCCGGCGCCAGTTCCTCGTGCCGGTACACGTCGAACTCGAGACGGGCCGCGTCCAGGCCCGCGGGCCAGGCCATCACCGGCGACTCGACGACGTTGTGCAGATAATAGGACGGGTCCGCCAGGCCGCCGGAGTGGTTGACGACCCAGCCCGACGGTCCGTAGCACCAGTTGAGGCACGGCGACCCGCCGGTGCCCGGCACCACCAGGCCGTCGTCGATGAACGCCACCTGGGGACTGTAATTCGTGGCACAGGGATCCACGTCCTCCAGCCCGGTCCAGATCTGCGCGAAGTCGCCGACGTAAGGCGCGGTGCGGAGGGTGAACGGACCCAGCGTGCCGTCCTCGAAATCGTGGCCGGCGCCGGCGCCGTTGTCCAAGGTGATCACGACGTCGTCCAGTTGCATGGCGCCGGTCGACGGGTGGAAGCAGTCCTCGTCCGACCAGCTGCCGTCGGACGTCACTCGGAACAGGACCACCACCTGGTCACCGGCGGGCCCGACGTAGTCGCCGGGCTGGTAGACGTGCGCCCCGCCCACCGGCACGGCGTCGGCCTTGCCGTCGGCCTGCCACAAGCCGAGGAGGCCGCCCGCGGTCTCGACCATCAGGTGCACGTGGTCGTAGCCCGGCTCGACGTCGTGGTTCACGAGCGCGCCCACCGTCACCGTGCACGGCTGCGCGGGGTCGGCCACGACCCCCCGCCACTCCAGGGAGTCGTCGTAGTCGTTGCCGTAGCCGCCGTCCGGATCGCCCGGTCCGCAGGACGGGAACCCCTCGCCGCACCAGGCCGAGTAGGCGCCGCTGACCGCCGCATAGGTGTCGGCGTGCCAGCGGTTCGGCCGGTAGGTCAGATCGGCGCTGGTCCAGCCGTTCCACGCCGGCTGGCCGCCGGCGCCCTGGAAGCCGCCCAGGTAGGGCGCGCCGCTGCCGACTGGGCCCATGATCAGGACCGTGTCCGGGGCGGCCTTCGCGGCCCCGGGCACGGCGCCCACTATCCGGCCGTCCCGGTCGGCGGCCCGGGGCAACCTGTGGCTCGGCTTGGCGTGGACAGGGACGGTGGAGCCCGCGAGGGCGCAGGCCAGGGCGGCGCAGACGAAAGGCCGGACGAGCGAGCAATGGACGAACATGGCGATCCCCCTTGAGACTTCAAGCCACCCTATAGTCTAGGGATCCAGGGGAAGCACGGTCAACCCCCCAGGCCGGACCGCCGGGGCGCGCGGGGGTCACGAGTCCGCCACGATTGTTCGCAAAAAATGCCGCAGGCCCCTAAGCCCCCGCCTTGATCTTGTTGAGCGCCGATCCGTGGCGGAACCACGTGATCTGCTCGTCGGTCATGGTGTGGGCCAGGGCGAAGCGGTCCTCGCCGCCGTCGGCGTGGTGCAGCACGCAGGTCACCTTGCTGCCGGGCGCAAGGTCGGCCAGGCCCAGCAGGTCGATGCGGTCGTCCTCCTGCAGCTTGCCGTAGTCCAGGGGGTCGGTGAAGGTCAGCGGCAGGATGCCCTGCTTCTTGAGGTTCGTCTCGTGGATGCGGGCGAAGCTGCGCACGATCACCGCGGCGCAGCCCAGGTGGCGCGGCTCCATGGCGGCGTGCTCGCGGCTGGAGCCCTCGCCGTAGTTCTCGTCGCCGACCACGACCCAGCGCAGGCCGCGGGCCTTGTAGTCCCGGGCCACGGCCGGCACCTCGCCGTAATGGCCGGTCTCCAGGTTCTTGACGCTGTTGGTCTCCTCGGTGAAGGCGTTGACCGCACCGATCAGCATGTTGTTGCTGATGTTGTCCAGGTGGCCGCGGTACTTCAGCCAGGGGCCGGCCATGGAGATGTGGTCGGTGGTGCATTTGCCCAGGGCCTTGATCAGGAGCGGCAGCCCCTTGTAGTCCTTGCCGTCCCACGGGCTGAACGGCTCCAGCAGGGCCAGGCGGTCGCTGTCCGGGCGCACGATGACCTCGACCCGGCTCGCGTCCTTGGGCGGGGCCTGGTAGCCCGTCTCGTCGAAGACGAACCCGTCCTTGGGCAGCTCGTCGGCCACCTTGGGAGCCTCCAGCCTGACCTGCTCGCCCTTGTCGTTGGTCAGGGTGTCGTTCAGCGGGTCGAACTTCAGGGTGCCGGCCAGGCCGTAGGCCATCACGATTTCGGGGCTGCCCATGAAGGCGTGGGTCTCGGCGTTGCCGTCGTTGCGCTTGGCGAAGTTGCGGTTGAAGGAGGTGATGATGCTGTTGCGCTCGCCCTTCTTGATGTCGTCGCGCTGCCACTGGCCGATGCAGGGACCGCAGGCGTTGGTCAGCACCACCGCGCCCACCGCCTCGAGCGCGTCCAGCATGCCATCGCGCCGGATGGTCTCGTAGATCTGGTCGCTGCCCGGGGTGATCCACAGGGTGGACTTCATCTTCAGGCCCTTGGCCTGGGCCTGCTTCGCCACGTCCACCGCCCGCCCGATGTCCTCGTAGCTGCTGTTGGTGCAGCTGCCGACCAGGGCGGCGGTCAACTCCTCCGGGTAGCCGTTCTGCACGGTGTCGGTGGCCATGCGCGAGACCGGCCGGGCCAGGTCCGGCGTGTGGGGTCCCACCAGGTGGGGCTCCAGGGTCGAGAGGTCGATCTCCACGATGCGGTCGTAGTACTTCTGCGGGTCCGCCAGCACCTCGGGGTCGGCGCAGAGCAGGTCGCGGTTCGCTTCGGCCAGTTCGGCCAGGTCGCCGCGGCGGGTGGCCTCCAGGTAGCGCTTCATGCTGGCGTCGTAGGGGAAGATGCTGGTGGTGGCGCCCAGCTCGGCCCCCATGTTGGCGATGGTGCCCTTGCCGGTGCACGAAAGGGCCGCGGCGCCCTCGCCGAAGTACTCGACGATGGCGTTGGTGCCGCCCTTGACCGTCAGGATGCCGCACAGCTTGAGGATCACGTCCTTGGGCGAGGTCCAGCCGCTGGGCCTGCCGGTCAGCTTCACGCCGATCAGCTTCGGGTGCTTGACCTCCCAGTTCATGCCCACCATGACGTCCACGGCGTCGGCGCCGCCCACGCCGCTGGCGATCATGCCCAGGCCGCCGGCGTTGGGGGTGTGGCTGTCGGTGCCGATGAGCAGGCCGCCGGGGAAAGCGTAGTTCTCCAGCACCACCTGGTGGATGATGCCCGAGCCCGGCTTCCAGAAGCCCATGCCGTAGCGCGCGGCGCTGGAGCTGAGGAAGTCGTAGACCTCCTTGTTGACGTCCAGGGCGTGCTGCATGTCGTACTCGGCGCCCTTGTGGGCCAGCAGCAGGTGGTCGCAATGGATGGTGGTCGGCACGGCGGCCTCGTCCCGGCCCGCCTGCATGAACTGGAGGATGGCCATCTGGGCGGTCGCGTCCTGCATGGCCACCCGGTCCGGGCGCAGGCCCAGGGTGGCCTCGCCCCGGGCCAGCTTCTGGCCCTCGGGGTCGGCCAGGTGCCCGAAGACGACCTTCTCGGCCAGGGTCAGGGGATGGCCCAGGCGCTGCCTGACCACCTCGAGGTTGCGCCGCGATTTCGCGTAGACCTTTTCCACCATGTCCCTGGTCGTCTCGATGGCCATGTCGATCGTCCTTTCGGCCCCGGCGGGGGCGCAGGTCCCGGGGCGGCCGGCCGGCCGCCCTCGCGCAGTTTCACAAGGGCACAATATAGGATATGCGCAGGGATTTATCCCGGGATTTTCGGCCGCGAAAAGGGACCGGCAAGGTCGGCAGGCGGGCCTAGCGCCCTTCGCGCAGGCGGTCGCCCAACCGCTCGGGCAGGCCGGCGCGGATGATCTCCCGCCGGGCGGTCTCGATGTCGTAGTCCAGGCGCTCGAAGTCCAGGCAGCCGGCTTCCAGATCCCAAACCAGCAGGGCGGCCCGGGGATCGCCGTCCCGGGGCTGGCCCACGCTGCCGGGGTTGACCAGCACGCGGCCGGCCTGCGGCACGGCCACCGCGCCGGGGACCTGGGCGGCGAAGCCCTCGCCGGCGAAACACACCGGCTGATGGGTGTGGCCGAAGAAGGTGAGGCCGTCGCCCACCTCCTGCTCCTGCTCCCGGCGCACGAGCTCCAGGTCGCGGCCGAACAGCAGGTAACGGTCCCGGTCCGCGGGCGAGCCGTGGGCCAGGACCGTGCCCCGGTCCAGGTCGCGGCGCACCGGCAGGCCCGCCAGCCAGGCCAGAGCCTCGGCGTCCAGCAGCTCGCGGTTGTGGGCCACCGCCTGCAGGGAACGGGGGTTGAACCCCAGTTCGAGGGAGCCGTCCGCCACCAGGGCGTCGTGGTTGCCCTGGATGCACACGGCGCCGGTGGCGCGGACCCGGGCTACGCACTCGGCCGGGCGCGCCCCGTAGCCGACGACGTCGCCCAGGCAGTAGATGGCTGAACAACCCCGCGCCTCGACCCGGGCCAGCACGGCCTCCAGCGCCTGCAGGTTGCTGTGGATGTCGGACATGACCGCAATGCGCAAGGCACGGCTCCCGGCTCGGAGGGACGGCGCCGTCGGGTGGTCGGCGCCATCCGGCAAGGATATACCGGGGCGGCGTTCTCCGCAATGCCGCACCGCCGCGCAGTTTGCGCGGCCCCGGAAATCCTCACGCCAGGGGTGCGGTTTTCTGCGATCATTATTATCCTGTTTCCCGTCGTCCGGCGGGGCCCCGCCGGACCGCGTGGTCGCCCCATGCCCAGTTTCCAGCCGGGAGGTCCTCGATGCAGCTGACAGTTTCCGACCGCATTGGTGCGATGGTCGAGCAGGGTGAGATCACCGGCGCCGACGCCGAGCGCTTCGCCGCGTTCGTCCGGCGCTGCAACGAGGAGCTGATGACCCACCCGGTGATCACCGACAACCGGTACTGCCGCTGGTTCGCCCAGGGGGACCTGACCCGGGAGAACGTACGCCACTTCGTCGTGCAGTTCTCGGTCTTCTCGAACCTGTTCCTGGTGGCCCAGCTGCTGAAGACCATCAACGCGGGGTCCCTGGAGGGCATGCGCGCCTCCAAGGAGATCCTCGCCAACGAGATCGGCGTCATCTTCAACAAGCCGGGCTCGAGCCTGGGCGAGGTCCAGGACACCGACCGCGAGGGCGACCCGGACATCGTCTCGGTCGAGGGCAGCGTCGACGGCGGCACCTTCCGCTTCAAGGCCGCCCACTTCGAGTGGCTGCTGCGCCTGGGCGCGAAGCTGGACCTGGGCTTCAACGACCTGGGCAAGCGCCGCCACGGCACCCCCGCGACCATCTTCTTCTGCGACCAGCTGAACGCCATCTACGGCAACGAGGACCCCAACATCGCCGAGGGCGCCAGCTTCGCGGTGGAGAACTGGGCCGCCGCCGGCTTCTGGAAGCAGCTGGTCGCCGGCCTGGACGCGTTCAAGCAGCGCGAGCAGACGGACCTGCCCCTGGCCTTCTTCACCTGGCACGACCGCATCGAGGAGCAGCACGCCAGCCACGTGATGGACGAGCTGGAGGAGCTGTACTTCGAGGACGGCTTCGACGAGGAGAAATTCCTCAAGGGCGGCCGCGAGATGCTGGCCGGCGTCGAGGCCTTCTGGGTCGGCCTGAACGAGCAGCGCATCGCGGCGGCCTACAAGGCCGCCTAGGCGATCCGGCAAGCAGTCATCAACCCAAGCCCCGGCCGTGCCCGGGGCCTTCCCACAGGAGGAACCATCCCATGCAGACCATCCGCAGGACCGTCCTGGCCCTGGTCACCATCAGCGCGACCATCCTGGCCGCGCTGCCGGCCGCGGCCGCCGACTGGAACCTGGACGCCAGCCACAGCCACGTGGGCTTCAAGGTGCGCCACATGGCCATCAGCAAGGTCAAGGGCAACTTCAGCGGGTTCTCGGCCACGGTGGCGGGCGAGCCCGGCAAGCCGGGGACCTTCAGCGTCGAGGCCGCCGTCGAGCTGGCCTCGGTGGACACGGGCAACGAGAAGCGCGACGAGCACCTGCGCAGCGCCGACTTCTTCGACGTGGCGCAGCACCCGACCATGACCTTCCGGTCCACGGGCGTCACCATGGACGGGGACGAGGGCCGCCTCGCCGGCGAGCTCTCCCTCAACGGGGTGACGAAACCCGTGACCTTCGACCTGGAGTACGCCGGCCAGGTGACCGACCCCTGGGGCAACGTCCGCATGGGCTTCGCCGCCGAGGCGACCATCGACCGCCGCGACTTCGGCCTGACCTGGAGCAAGGCCCTGGAGACGGGCGGCCTGGTCGTGGACAACGACGTGGAGATCGAGCTCGAGATCGAGGTCGTCCAGGCGAAGTAGGGCCGCCCCTACCGGTCCCGGGTGTAGACCAGCTCCATCATCTTCATCTCCGCCAGGCCCGGCACCGTGGCGAAGTACTCGAAGCGGCTCTCGTCCTCGCCCAGGAAGGTCGTCAGCGTGCGCACGTCCATGGCGATGCCCGAGACCGGGTCGAGGTAGCGCCCGGTGGTCTGCAGCGGCGCGCCGGGCTCGTCCCAGCGGCCGGTCAGCACCATGGTCATGGTGCCCATGGTGTCCATCCAGACCGCCGTGACCTGGCCGGTGGTGTTGTCGTAGCCGGTCAAGCCCAGGCCCTCGAACGGCATGCCCATGGTGGTGCCGTGCATCCGCTCCATAAGGTAGCGGCCGCCCAGGATCATCTCGATCGTGGCGGTGCTCTCGCTGGCCTGCGGTTCGGCCCCCGGCAGCGTCCACATCCTGCCGGCGATCCGCCAGTTTCCGGCCTTCTTGGCCAGGAAGGCGTGGAACGGCCCCGGCGTGGCGGCCTTCAGCATGGCCTCCTGCATGGCGGCCTGGTCCAGCGGGTGCTCCGGCTGGGCCGCCGCCGGCGCCGCCTGCAGCAGCAGCAGCGCGGCCGCGACGATCCTCATGGTCATGGCTTCCCCCTTGGCTGTGGCGGTGAACCCGATTCACGCACGATCCTACCAGATCGCCCCCTCCGGACGCCAGGCCCGTTCCCGCCGCGCGTCCGGCTCCACCAAAGGGCCGGCCCAGCGTCGCTGACGCCGGGCCGGAAACGAAGCCTGCAATGTGTGCGCGGCGCAAAGACCGGGCTGGCCCGCCTAGAAGCGGTACTGGGCGCCCACGGTCAGGTTCCACACCGACTTGCCGTAGGTGATGCCCAGGTCGTCGGTGACGTCGTCGTAGTTGGCCAGCAGGCCGGCGAAGGTGACGTCCCACTCGGGGTTCGGGCTGAAGACGGCCCCGGCGCCGAAGGTGTTGGCGTCCAGCTTCGGC
>JBHEPC010000018.1:0-4807 GCA_046260475.1 Candidatus Krumholzibacteriia bacterium
CGGCCTGGCGGGGCCGGTGGCGGTCACGGCCGTCGACTGCGTCTTCCACGACAACACCGGCAGCATGCTGCCCAACGCGAGCAACGGCGACGGCGGCGCGCTGATGATCAAGGGCAGCCTCGACCGCCTGGTCGAGGTCGAGGTGGAGCGCTGCGAATTCACCGCCAACTACAACGCCCAGGGCGCCGGCATTTACATCGGGCGCTACGCGACGGGCTTCGTGCGGCGCTGCCGCTTCGTGGGCAACCGCGCCTGGTACCAGGGCGGCGCGGCCATGAAGGGCGGCGCACTGGTATACAACTACGGCGAGACGGCCACCTTCGATTCCTGCGAATTCGTCGGCAACGAGGCCGGGTACACCCCCGACGGCGCGCCCACGGGGGAGTATTCCCGCGGCGGGGCCCTGATGGTCCGCAACCTCCCCCGCGCGGTGGTGCGCCACTGCACGTTCGTCGACAACCGGGTCAGCGAACCGGGGCTGGGCTGGGGCGATGCCTTCGCCCACCCCCGCGAGGGCGGCAGTTGGGGCGCCGACAACCGGTGCGTGCTCGTGAACTCGGTGTTCTGGGGCGATGGCCACGACGTCCAGGTCAGGTCCGATGACGGTGGCCTCGAGCAGGCCGCCCGCCTGGCCCTTGAGCCGGGGCAGTTCAGCGCCCCCGGGACGGTCCAGGAGGGCTTCGTCTGGCTGGCGACGTATCCCCTGACCGGAGCGCAGGACTTCGTGCCGGCGGCGGGCTCGCCCCTGCTGGACCAGGCTCTGGACCTGGGTTTCACCATCGACCTGGCGGGTGTCGCCGTGCCCCAGGGCCCGGCCCCGGACATCGGTGCCTACGAGCGCCCTGCCGGACCGGCCGCGGTCCCGCCCCCGGCACCCGCGGCCTCCCTGGCCGCCTGGCCCAACCCCTTCAACCCCCGCACCGTGGTCACCGCCACGCTCACCCGCGCGGGCACCTGGCGCCTGGCCGTCTTCGACCTCCGCGGCCGCCGCGTCACGGTCCTGCACCGCGGCCACCTCGACCCCGGTACCTACGCCTGGCCCTGGGATGCCCGCGACCCCGCAGGCCGCCCGTTGCCGTCCGGCATCTACCTCGCCCGCCTGACCGGCCCCGCCGCCCCCATCACCACCAGACTGACCCTCCTGCGCTGAGGTCTGCGGGTCCTGAAGGAGCGGCAGCCGTCCCGCCGTCCGCAGACGACAGAAGGCCCGGCGCATTCCGCAGGGTCCCCCCGAGGACGCGCCGGGCCTTCTGTCGTCTGCGGACGGCGGGACGCCTACCGCTCCTTCTCGGTCCAGACCTCGATGATCCGCAGCAGCGTCGAGGTGGCCAGCTCCATGTCCTTGACGCAGATCCACTCCCCGTAGCCGTGGAAGTCCTGCTCGCCGGTGAACACGTTGGGCGTGGGCAGACCGCGGGCCGAGAGGGTCGAGCCGTCGGTGCCGCCGCGGATGGAGCCGCGCACCGGCTTCAGGCCCACGCGCTCGACTGCCTCGAGGGCGTAATCCATGGCGCGCGGTTCCTTCTGCAGGTCGTACTTCATGTTGCGGTAGTACTGCTTGATCTCCAGGCGGAAGGTGGCGCCGGGCCACTGGTCGCAGGCCTTGACCGCGTGCTCGCGGATCATCTCGGCCTTGGGGCCCAGCCCCTCGAGGTCGAAGTCGCGGATCAGCAGGGTGACCTCGGTCTCGCTGGTGTTGCCCTTGATGCCGATGGGATGGATGTAGCCCTGCTTGCCCTCGGTGGTCTCGGGGGCGCCCTCGCGGGGCAGCGAGGCCACGAACGCCCCGGCCACCTTCACCGAGGGGATCATCTTGTCCTTGGCGTGGCCGGGGTGGATGTCCCGGCCCACGAAGGTGACGATGGCGCTGTCGGCGCAGAACGTCTCGTCCTCGATTTCGCCGCGGCGGCCGCCGTCCATGGTGTAGGCCACCGTCGCGCCGAACTTCTCCACGTCGAAGTGCTTGACGCCCGCGCCGACCTCCTCGTCGGGAGTGAAGGCCACCTTCAGCGGGCCGTGCTCCCAGGCGGGGTTCTCGTGGATGCGGGTCAGGGCCTCCATGATCTCGGCGATGCCGGCCTTGTCGTCGGCGCCCAGCAGGGTGGTGCCGTCGGCGGTGATGATGGTCTCGCCGATGCACTCCTGGAGGTACGCGTTCTCGGCGGCGACGATCTTGCGGCCGTTCTTCGGCAGTTCGAGGTCCCCGCCCCGGTAGTTCTCGTGGAAGGTCGGGACCACGTTCTCGCCGCTCACCTCGGGGTAGGTGTCCATGTGGGCGATGAAGGCGATCGGCGGCACGCCCTCGCAGCCCTTGCTCGCCGGCAGGCTGGCCGTCACGTAGCAGTGCTCGTCCACCGCCGCGTCCGTCAGGCCGACGGCCTTCAGCTCGTCGACCAGGATGCGGGCCAGGTCGAACTGGCGCGCCGTCGAGGGGTAGGTGTCCGAGCTCTCGCTGCTGGTGGTGTGGACCTTGGCGTAGGCCACGAAGCGATCGACGAGGCTGGGGAACTTCGATCCGGTCTTGCGCTCGAGCATGGTGGTCCTCCACGGACGGTTCGGCGGTTTCGGGGGCTTCCTAAGCTTCGGGAGCTTCAGGTGGCCCCCCATTGCTGGCCAAAGGACCATGATAGGCCGCGGGCGCGGCACGGCGCAAGGCACGGCTGGATCCAGCACTGCTGGATCTGGCCCGCCGGTTGCACGGGGCGGGCATGCCGCCGCCTTGCCGCCGCCGGGTCCTGGTCTGGACCACCGCCGCGCCCTGCGCGCGCGCCCTGCGCCGCCAGGGCTACCACGTGCTGCCCTGGAAGTGCCTGGAGCGCGCCGTCCGGAGGGCGCTGCCGCGGGGCCGGGGCCGCACCTCCCTGCGCAATCCGGCGGCCGGCCTGCTGGCGGTGTACGCGCGCCGGGACATGGTGGCCGTGACGGGCGTGCCCTGCCGCGGCGTCGCGGACCTGCGCCTGCTCCTGGGCTACGTCGTCGAGCCGGCGTTCCGGGCCGGCTGCACCCTGCTGGTGGCGGCGCCATGGGCGCCGGCGGACCTGGATCCGGCCGCCTTCGTCGACCCCGAATGGCGCTGCCCCTGGACCCTGGAGCGGTTGCGCCACCTGGCGGCGCGCTACGCCGACGCCGCGGTGGTGCCCGGGCCCGCGCCGGCGCCCTGGTGGCGACGGTTGGCCGACCGCCTGTCCCGCCGCGGCGACACCGGCCCGCGCCCGGTGCCCCGGCTGGATCCCCAGCAGAACGCCGCCGTGGCTGCCGGCGACGGCGTGGTGCAGGTGATCGCCCCGGCCGGCAGCGGCAAGACCACCGTCCTGGTCGAGCGGGTCCAGGAGCTGACCCGGCGGGGCACGCCGCCCGGGCGCATCCTCTGCACCACCTTCAACCGCGACGCCTGCCTGGAGATGGCTGCGCGCCTGGCCCGCACCGGCCTGGACGGGGTCACGGTGCGCAGCTTCCACGGCCTGGGGCTGGACATCCTCAAGGCGGAGGGCCGGCTGCGGGACGGGATCGAGCCGGTCCCGCCGGTGGTGTGGGCGGAGGTGGCGGCCCGGGCGGCGGCCGCCGAGCCCGGCTGCGGGCTGTTCCCCGCCGCGGCGGCGGCCGAGGCGGTGGCGGGCTTCAAGCTGGCGCGCATGATAGGGCCCGAGGCCGCCTGGCGCGAGGCCGCCGGCGCCGGCGCCCGCGCGCGGGCCGCGGCCCGGGCCTACGCCCTGTGCGAGGAGCACCTGCGGCGCACCGGGCGCGTCGACTTCGACGACCTGATCTTCTGTTCGGTGACCCTGCTGCAGCAGGACGCCCGGATCCGTGCCCGCTGGCAGGCCCGCTTCGCGCGGGTGCTGGTGGACGAGTACCAGGACATCGAGCCGGCGCAGGCGCTGCTGGTGGGCCTGCTGGCCGCGCCCGAGGACTCGCTGTTCTGCGTGGGGGACGAGGACCAGTGCATCTACGCCTGGCGGCGGGCCGAGGTCGAAAGGGTGATCGCCCTGGACCAGGTGTACCCCGGGCTGGAGCGGCACCCGCTGGTGCGCAACTACCGCTGCGGCCGGGACATCACCGGGGCCTCGCGCCGGCTCATCGCCCACAACCGGCGGCGCTTCCGCAAGCCGCTGCTGCCGGGGGTGGCCGACCGGGGGCGCATCACCGTCTGGCCCCAGCGGGACCTGGGGCGGGGGGCGGCCTTCGTGGCGCGGCTGCTGCAGGACGCGCCGCCGGGGCGCACGGCGGTGCTGGCCCGCACCGGCGGCCTGCTGGAGGCGGTCGCGGCGGCCTGCGGGGACGCCCTCGCCGCCGGTGGGATCGAGCTGGCCACCGTCCACGGCGCCAAGGGGCGGGAGTGGGATCGGGTCATTCTTTACGGGGCCGACCAGGGGCGCTTCCCTTTGGGCCGGGCCGTGCGGGCGGGGGCGGACGCCGCCCCCGGCGGCGGGCTGGAGGACGAGCGGCGCCTGTTCTACGTGGCCCTGACCCGGGCGCGGCAGGAACTGGACATCGTGTGCAGCGCCCGCGCGCCCAGCCGGTTCCTGCTGGAGGCGGGCCTGCGCGTGGGCCGCTAGCTAGCGCACTTGCAACAGCTTGCGAGACTCCCGGTGGCCATCCACGTCCAGCTCGTAGAAGTAGATGCCGCTGGCGGTGGCGCGGCCCCCGTCGTCGCGGCCGTCCCAGGCGCGGGTGTGGGCGCCAGCGGGCGCGTGCCCGTCGGCGAGGGTGCGCACCAGGCGCCCGGCCGCGTCGAAGACGCGCAGGCGCACGCGGCCCGGCTGCTCCAGGTCGTAGCGGATGGTGGTGCCGCCGTTCAGGGGGTTAGGCC
>JBHEPC010000025.1:0-5906 GCA_046260475.1 Candidatus Krumholzibacteriia bacterium
AGGGCGTAGGTGCCCAGCCAATGGCCGCCCGCGTAGTGCGCGCCCGTCAGGGCAGCCAGGGCGTCGCGGCGATGGGCGGCGGCCGCGTCCAGCAGCGCGGTCAGCCGCGGGTCCCCGTCGGGCAGCCCGGCGGCGATGCCCTCGAGCATCCAGGCCCGCGACAGGTTCAGGCCGTCCAGGTGGGCCAGCTTGCCGTCGCTGCGGTCGGTGACCACGGCCAGCGGCAGCCAGCCGGCGCCGCCTTCGGTGGGGATCTCCGGCAGGAAGCCCTCCAGCCAGACGGCGAACGCGTCCGGGTCCAGCACCCGGCGCATGAAGTCGGCCTCGGCCAGGGCCGGCGACAAAAAGTCCTGGCCCGAGGGCTCGAAGGCCAGCACCGCGGCGGGGTCGTGCCGGTACAGGCGCAGGCCGGTGGCGGTGACCAACGTCTCCATGTCCGCGTGCCCGGTGCCGCGCGCCCAGTCCAGCACCAGCCCGAAGGCGAACGCGGTCTGGCTGTGCTCGCCCGTGCGGATGGGGTAGGCCAGCTTGGGCAGCCAGTCGGCCAGGCGCCGGGCGCAGGCCTCCTCCAACGGCGCCAGGGCCCGGGCCCAGCGGCGCGCGTCCGGATCGTCCCACTCGTGCAGTTCGGCCGCCAGCTGCAGAAGCCAGGCCAGGCCGTAGGGGCGCTCCCAGGAGGCGCGGCCCTCGCCCTGCAGGTAGGCGGTCTCGGTGGCGATGTTCGCGGCGGTCAGGTGCTCGTCCAGCACGGCGCGGGCCTCGGCGGCCACCGGATGGTCCGGGAACAGCCGCGCGAACCGGGCCAGCTGCCAGTGGCCGTGCACGGCCGAGTGCCAGTCGTAGCAGCCGTAGAAGGCCGGCGCAAAATCCGCCGGCGTGCCCACGTCGGCGTCCGACTGCATGACGTGGGCGATCTGGTTGGGGTACTCCCGGCGCGCGCATTCCAGGGCCAGGCGCGCGTAGGGGGCCAGGGCGTCCGGGTCCGGCCGATCCGGGTCGAGGGCGTCCGCCGCGGCCCGCACGGGCGCGGGGGCAGCCCCAAGGGCCGCCCCCAGACCGAGCAGCCCGATCAGCCCGATCAGCCCGATCAGCCCGAGCATCACGACCAACGCCGCCGGGCGCGTGCGGGTCCTCATCGCCCGCTGTCCACCGCCGCGGCGGCGGCCTCCGCCGCGTCCGGCGCCTTGTCCTCGGCCACCAGTTTCAGCTGCGTCAGCCCGTCGCCGAACATGGGCCCCAGCGCCGGGTCCATCAGCAGGCCCAGGTAGCGTTCCATGACGTTCCAGCCGCTGTCCCCGGTCACGTCCCAGGTGACGGCGATGCCGCCGGGGGCGGTGCCGTAGGTCAGGGCGCTGCTGGCCCGGGTGCTGCGGTCCAGGAAGGCGACGTTGAAGGCCACGCCCCAGTCCGGGTCGCTGCGGGTGATCGTCAGTTCGCCGCCGGTGCCGTCGCCCTGCCAGGACTGGTGGGCGCCCTCGCCGCGGGTGACCGGGCCCATGGTGACCTCGACCCCGGGGCCGGCGCTGAACAGGGGCGTCCAGGCCGGCCACTGCTCCAGGTCCTCGCACAGGGCGTGGATCCGCTCCTGGGGCGCGGCGATCACCTCGGTCCGGCTGACGGTCCAGGTCCGGGGCAGGAACAGGCCGACCAGGACCACCAGCAGGGTCGCCGCGACGATGCCGATGCCGATGCGCTTGAGGATGGGCACTACCATCGTCACAACGTCCTCCGGGGATCTACTGGATCCACCTGTTGAGCCAGTCCATCACCGTGTCGTGCCACTGGATCGAGTTGCGGGGCTTCAGGACCCAGTGGTTCTCGTCCGGATAGTAGAGCAGGCGCGCGGGCACGCCCTGGCGCCTGAGCGCGGTGAACGTGCTCAGGCCCTGGGTGTCGACCACGCGGTAGTCCAGGGCGCCGTGCACCACCAGGGTGGGCACGTGCCAGTTCTGCACGAAGTCGACGGGGTTGTGGGTGGCGTAGCCCTCGGGGTTGGCCCAGGGGGTGCCGCCGTGCTCCCACTCGGGGAACCACAGCTCCTCGGTGTCGAAGTAGGCCATGCGCTCGTCCAGGTTGCCGTCGTGGGTGACGAAGGCGCGGAAGCTGCGCGCGAACGGCTGCCCGTGCATCCAGTTGATCATGTAGCCGCCGTAGCTGGCGCCCGCCGCCACGACCTTCGACCCGTCCATCCAGGGGTACTTGCTCAGCGCGGCGGCGAGGCCCTTCTCCAGGTCCTCCAGGGGCCGATCGCCCCAGTGGCCGCTGATGGCGTCGGTGAACGCCTGCCCGTAGCCGGTGGAGCCGTGGAAGTCGACGGCCACCGTGGTGAACCCCGCGCCCACGTAGGCCTGGGGGTTCCAGCGGTAGTGGAAGTCGTTGCCGAAGCTGCCCTGGGGGCCACCGTGCACGAGGAAGGCCACCGGCCACTTCTGCCCCGCGGCCGCCTTCGCGGCCGTCCAATCGTAGGGCTTGACCACGTAGGCGAAGACGGTCTCGTCGTTCCAGCCCTTGAAGCTGTACTGCTCGGGCTCGCCCATCAGCGCGTTCTTCAGCTTGGCGCCGTTGAAGTCGGTGATTTGCGTGAGCCCCTTGCCGTCGGTGCCGAGGGTGAACAGCTCGGTGGGCGACTGCAGGTGCTGCAGGCCGAACAGCACCTTGTCCTTGAGCAGGCCCAGGCCCGAGGCCGAGCCCAGCTCGTGGATGCGCTCCACCTTGCCGGTGCGCGTGTCCAGCTTGAAGACGGAATTCTGGCCCAGGCTGCCGGCGGCGAAGTAGGCGGTGCGGTTGTCGGCCGCGAACCGCAGCCCGTGGGGCGAGAGGTCGATGGGCCGGTCCAGCTGCGGCGTGGTGAAGGCCACGTCCAGGCGGCGGGTGGTGCCGGTGGGCCAGTCCATGAGCTCGAGGTGGAACTTGTCGGCCTCGAAGCCCGGCCGGTCCATGGCCAGCCAGACGAGGGTCTTGCCGTCGGGCGTGAACGAAGGCTCGGTGTCCCAGGCCTCGTTGGCCTCGGTCAGGCAGCGCATCTCGCCCGAGCCGTCGGTCTTGACCGCGTAGATGTCGTAGTCGGTGCTCCAGGCGGCCGCGCTGCCGGGCACGACCTTGGCGGTGAACAGCACCTCGCCCCCGCCGGGGGCGACCGCGATCTGGCCGAAGCCGCCCCAGGGGCGGGTCGGCACGTCGGCGTCCAGATCGGGCATCAGGTCGATGGGCTCGGCCAGGGGGCCCTTCATCAGGAAGAGGTGGCTGCGCTTGCCGTCCTCCCAGGTGTCCCAGTGCCGGAACATGAGCTCGTCGTAGATCCTGCCGGTGGCCGGGTCGGCGGCCTTCTGCGCGTCCTTCTCCAGGGTGCCGGTGATGCCCAGGCCGGGGTAGACGTCCATGGCCAGCACGAAGCCCTTCAGCACGGGCGAGACCATGAATTCGTTCACGTCCAGGTCCAGGAACGTGATCTGCTCGGCCTCGCCGCCCTTGGGGTCGATGCGCCAGACCTGGCTGCCCCCGCCGCGGGCGGACAGGAAGTACAGGCTCCCGTCCTGGCACCAGCGGGGGTTCCAGTCGGCGGCCTCGTGGGTGGTCAGACGCCGGACGTTCTTGCCGTCGACGGACGCCACCCAGAGGTCGGTGCGGCCCTTGTTGGCCTCCAGGTCGGTGCTGCGCACCGTGAAGGCCACCTGCGCGCCGTCGGGGGAGACCTGGGGGTCGCCGATCCGTTCCATGGCCAGCATGTCGCCGATGGAGAAGGGATGGGGATCCTGGGCGAAGGCGGCGCCGGCCAGGACGGCCAGGCAGGCGATGAGCAGGACGCGGATCTTCAACGGGCTACCTCCGGGTAAGGCGGGTCGGTCCGGGTCGGGGACCGGGGGACGACGGCAACCGGCCCAATATAGGGGATGACGGCGCGGGAATCGACCCCGGGTCAGCCCGTGGGGAATTTCTCCGTGTAGCGCGCGACGGCCTCGAAGTCGCCCACCAGCACCAGCTCGTCGCCACGCTCCAGGACCACCGACGGTTCCGGGTTGGCCGTCGTCGTGGCCCCGTTGCGCTTGACCGCGATCACGCTGCAGCCGGTCTCTTCGCGGATGCGCAGGTCCAGCAGCGACCGCCCCTCGAGGCGCCGATCGACCTGGGCGCTGAACACGCTGAGGTTCTCCGAGAGCATGACCAGGCTGCCTGGGCGCAGCAGGTTGACGATGGTGGTGGTTGTGATCGAGCTGTAGGACATCACCAGGTTGGCGCCGGCGCGGTGCAGCGTGTTGACGTTGCGGTTCAGGCTGGCGCGGCTGATGATCTGGATGTCGGGGCGCAACCGGCGGCAGTAGATGGTCAGGTAGATGTTCAGGTCGTCGTCGTGGGTGGTCAGGATGACCGAAGGGGCCTTCTCGATGCCGGCCTCGACCAGGATCCCGCGATCGGCCGCGCTGCCGACGATGACCTTGCGGTTGCCCTGCTTGAGCGCGGCGCGCTTCTCGACCATGCGGTAGTCGATGTTGCGCTCGGCGAGGGAGTCGGCCACGGCTTGGCCCACGCGCCCGCCGCCCAGGATCAGGACCCGGCCCTGCTGGCGGTCCGACCGGCCCTGCGGCCGCACCAGCTCCTCGAAGCGATTAAGCTGCTTCCCGGTTCCGGCCAGGACGAGCACGGTCGACGGGGTGATCCGGCTCTGCGCCGTCGGCAGCGTGAACTCCCCCTGCTCCCAGATCCCCACCACGTTCACCCCGGCCCGCTCGCGCAGTCGGCTCTCGGCCAGGGTCTGGCCGGTCAGCGTGGTGGCCATGGCGGGCATCTCGGCGATCTGCATCTCGCCGAAGCGCCCGATCACGTTGGCGTTCAGGCTGACGCCGAGCACGCGCCGGGCCAGGGCCCGGCCCAGCAGCTTGTGGAACTGGAAGACGTGCGTGCTGCCGGCGAGCTGCAGGATGTCGAGCGAGTCGTCCTGCTCGGCGTTGGTCGCGGTCACCACGTGGTCGCAGATCTCGCCGATGGTGTGGATGATGTTGGTGCTGACCAGGTCGTCGTTCAGGACCACGACCAGCGCGGCCGCGTGCACCCGCAGGTTGCGGTAGGTGTCCGGGTGGTTGGGGTCGCCAACCAGGACGCGGTAGCCGCGGTCGAAGAGCTCGAGCGCGCGCGCGAGGTCGGGCACCAGGACCACGCTCGGGATGCCGAGGTAGTCGAGCCGGCCGATGAGGTTGGCGGCCACGTTGTCGAAGTGGGTGAAGATCACGTGGCCGCGCATGCCGGCCGGCAGGACGCGTGGCGCCCTGGCCTTGTTCTGGGCCTCGAGCCACGGGGCGTAGAAGAACTGGATGAAGGTGAACGGCAGCATCACCAGCAGGAAGATGACCCCGCTGAGCAGGACGAAGATGGAGAAGAGCCGGCCCAGGTCGCTCTCGAAAGTGATGTCGCCGAAACCGAGGGTCGTCATGACGGTCATGGTCCAGTAGAAGCCCGTCACCCAGGAGTGGTGTTGCCCTTCCCGCTCCATGACCAGATGGAAGACCACGCTGTAGACGGTGATGACCACCGCCAGCAGCACCACGAAACGCATCAGCAGCTTGACGTTGCTCTTGCGGCCACCGCCGTGCATGAGGGCGGCGAGCTGGGCGATCATGAACTTCATGGTCCGGGGTCGCTCCGTTCGTTCGTCGGGTCCGGGTCCGCCGGTCGGACAACCCGCCGAGTGTACCCCAACCCCGCGACGGTGGCGGACTGGTTTTCCGGCCGGGTGGGGGGATGATATCGACGGCTTCGAGATCCTCGTCACCCGTCTCGACCCGGGCTTGGCGGTCTCGGGTCAGGGCGCGGCCCTTTCGAGGCCGCATGCGGCGGCCGCCGCCTACGGCGCGGCGACCCCCAGGCGGGCCGCGGCCGCCGCCAGCACCTTGTCCAGGGTCCAGAGCCCGGTC
>JBHEPC010000032.1:0-4756 GCA_046260475.1 Candidatus Krumholzibacteriia bacterium
CGGGGCGGGCCGCCGCCGGCGCGGCCGCGGCAGCCGAGCCCGAGATGGAGCACTTCTCCGGCATCCCGGAGCTGACCCACCAGGTGGTGGAGGACATCCAGGACTACGCCTCGGAGAACCCCGAGCGCGTGGCCGAGGTGATCCAGGCCTGGATCCACGACATCGACCTGGGCCCGGGCGCCCGCAAAGCGGTGGGAGGCTGAGGTGAGCGACCAGTCCATGCGCAAGGCGGCCGTGTTCCTCATGGCCCTGGGCCCCAAGGTGGGCGGCAAGGTCATGGCCCAGCTCCCGGAATCCACGGTGGAGCAGCTGGCCCACGTGATCGCCTCCATCGGCAAGATCTCCTTCGCCGAGAAGAAGGAGATCCTCGCCGAGTTCGTGGCCATCAGCGGGCGCATCGCCGGGGTCGCCGTCGGCGGCGAGGACACGGCCAAGCAGATCCTCGAGTCCGGCTTCGGCAGCCGCAAGGCCACCTCGCTGCTCTCGCGGGTGACCAGCTACAGCGAGATCAAGAGCTTCGAGCACCTGAAGAACGTCGACTCGCTGACCATCGCCAACTACCTGAAGAACGAGCATCCCCAGACCGTGGCGGTGGTGCTGGCGCACATGGATCCCCGGTCCAGCGGCCCCATCCTGGAGCGCCTGCCCGCCGAGATCCAGGGGGACGTGGCCCACCGCATGGCCGTGCTCGAGGCCCCCAACCACGAGACCATGAAGGCCGTGGAGGCCGTGCTGGCCAGCCAGCTGCAAGGGGAGATCTCCGCCCGCGACACCAAGTACGGCGGCAAGAAGCAGGTCGCCGAGATCCTCAACGAAATCGACCGCGAGGTGTGGCAGGAGATCCTCGACGAGATGCGCGAGATCGACGACGACGTGGCCAACGAGGTCAACAGCCTCATGTTCGTCTTCGAGGACATCGTCATGATCGGCAACGCCGATATCCAGGAGATCCTCAAGGAGATCGACGGCAAGGAGCTGACGATGGCGCTCAAGGGCGCCACGGCCGAGATCAAGGAGAAGATCTTCGGCAACATGTCCAAGCGCGCGTCCGAGGGCATCAAGGAGGACATGGAGTACATGGGCCCGGTCCGCCTCGCGGAGGTGGAGGAGGCCCAGCGGCGGATCGTCGACGTGGTCCGCGGTCTCGAGGAAGCCGGCACGATCTCCCTCGGCAAGGGTGGCAAGGATGCAGAGATGGTCTCCTGAGGCCTTCGACCTCGCGACGACCGGCGGGCCGGTCATCCGGGGCGACGGCGCCGTGTTCACACCCATGGCGGGGGCCGCCCTGGCGACCGACGCGGTCGCCGGGGACCACCGTTTCCGCAGCGAGACGGGATTCGGCGACCCGCGGGCGCTGATGGCCCAGCTCTCCGCACAAGAGCGGACGGTGGTCTGCGACCTGGTCGAGCAGGACGTGAGCCGGCGTTACGCCGCGCAGGAAGCGACCCTGCGCGCCGAGCTGGAGGAGGCCCGGGAGCGCGACCGCCGGGAACTGCAGCAGGCCCAGGAGGCCTTCGCCGCCGCCTGGCAGGAGCAGCACGACGCCCGTCTGCGGGAGATCGCCGTGGCCGCGGCCCGGCTGGCGGTGCAACTGGCGGGCAAGCTGGTGCGCCGCGCGGCCACCGCCGACCCGGAGACCCTGGCGCGGACCCTCGAGACTGTGCTCTACGGCGCCGGCGCCCGGGGCCCGCTCACGGTGACGGTGCACCCGGACGACGCCGCCTGGCTCGACGCGCGGCCCGAGCTGCGCGAGCGGCTGCGCATCGGCGACCTGGTCCACGACCGCCGCATCGACCGGGGCGGCTGCGTGGTGGCGGCCGACGGCCGCGAATGGGACGCGACCCTCCAGGGGCAACTGGAAACCCTGGGCGAGGTCGTCGAGGAGTGGCTGACCATCGAACAGCCCGACGGCGGGGGCGGCGCGTGACCGCCCCGTGGGCCGACATCGACGCCGCCGTGCGCACGGCCAACCCGGTGCGCCAGGTGGGCCGCGTCACCGACCTGGTGGGCATGGTCATCGAGGCGGGCGGGCTGGAGGCCCCCGTGGGCTCCCTCTGCCGCGTGGACGTGGGGCGCCACGACCCGCCGGTGCTGTGCGAGGTCGTGGGCTTCCGCGGCGGCAGCCTGCTAATCATGCCCTACGGCGACGCCCGCGGCGTGGCCCGGGGTGCCTGCGTGACCCTGATGGCCAGCAAACTGACCGTGCCCTGCGGCCCCGGCCTGCTGGGCCGCGTCGTCGACGGCCTGGGCCGTCCCCTGGACGGGGGGCCGTCCCTGGCCGGCCTGCCCCGGGTGCGCCTGGGGGGCGCGGCGCCGGCCGCCCTCTCCCGCCGGCGCAGCACCGATCCCCTGGCCACGGGCGTCCGCGCCATCGACAGCCTGGTGACCGTCGCCCGCGGCCAACGCCTGGGCATCTTCGCCGGCAGCGGGGTGGGCAAGTCGGTTCTGCTGGGCATGCTGGCCCGCCAGGCGGCCGCCGACGTGAACGTGCTGGCGCTGATCGGCGAGCGCGGCCGCGAGGTGCGCGAATTCATCGAGCGGGACCTGGGTCCCGAGGGGCTGGCGCGCAGCATCGTGGTGGTCGTGACCTCGAACGAGAGCGCGGTCATGCGGGCCAAGGGGGCCGAGACCGCCATGACCCTGGCCGAGGGCTTCCGCGACGCCGACCACGACGTGCTGTTCATGATGGACTCGGCCACCCGCTACGCCATGGCCCTGCGCGAGATCGGCCTGGCCGCGGGCGAGCCGCCCACCACCAAGGGCTACCCGCCGTCGGTCTTCGCCGCCCTGCCGCGGCTGTGCGAGCGGGCGGGCTGGTCGGCGGTCAACGCCATGACCGCCTTCTTCACCGTCCTGCTCGAGGGCGACGACATCCAGGATCCCGTCGGCGACGCCATGCGCTCGATCCTCGACGGCCACGTCATGCTCAGCCGCGACCTGGCCCGGGAGAACCACTACCCGGCCATCGACGTGCTGGGCAGCATCAGCCGGCTGCGCAGCGAGATCATCCCCGGGGACGATCTGGCCGCCGGCGGCCGGGTGCTGCGCTGGTTGAAGGCCCTGGAGGAGAACCGGGACCTGGTGAACATCGGCGCCTACGTGCCCGGCAGCGACCGGGTGCTGGACGAGGCGCTGCAGCAGAGGGACGCGATCCGCGCCTTCCTGGTGCAGGGGATGCGCGAGGCGGCGCCCTTCGCCGACTCCCTGGCCGGCCTGCGGGCCCTGACCGGGGCCTCCTGATGGCCGCGTTCCGGTTCCCCCTGCAAAAGGTCCTGGACCACCGTGCCCGGCTGGTGGACCTGCGGGCGTGCGACCTGGCGGCGGCCGAGAGCGCGGCCGCGGGCGTGGCTGCGCGCATCGCCGAGCGGCGCTCCGCGCAGCAACGATGCCAGGAGGCGGCCGGCGCCGGCGCACGGCTGGACGTGGCGCTGCTCACCGCCCGCAGCGCCTGGATCGATCGCCTGGACCGGGAAATCGCAACGCTCGCACAGGAGCGGCAGCGGGCCCTGGCGGCGGTGGCGGCGGCCCGGGACGCCCTGAAGGCGGCGTGGCGCGACCGGGAGGTGCTGGCGCAGTTGCGCGAGCGCCGCTTCGGGGAATGGCGCCAGGCCGAGGCGCGCCGCGATACCCTGGACCTGGACGAGATCGGGGGCCAGCGCCGCGCCCGGGAGAAACGGCAAACAGTTGCCGGTTGAGCGGCACATGTTGCCCCGTCGCGGCCACGCGGACGTCGCGGGCAGCGATGCGGTCGACGTTAAGTTTCGATTCTGCAGCAGGATGCGTGATCTGCGGCGGGAGTGGACGGACCTGCCGCCACGGCACCGGAATTGCGGGAACGGTGGGCCCGGAGCGGTTATCGGCCGCACGGACGTGACCTTGAGGAGAAAATCGGCATGAAGAGCGTCGCCATCATCTCCGTGATCACCTTCGTCCTGATCTTCGGCGGGGTGCTGCTGCTGAGCACGCACCTGCAGCAGGCCGCCAGCGCCACGGCGCTGCCGGAACTGGCCGCGGAGGACTACGAGGCGGCCGAACGGGTCTTCCAGGACATGGCCGCCGAGCGGGACCGCATCCAGCGGGAGAAGGAGGAGCTGCTGCGGTTGCGCCAGGACGTGGCGGTGCAGGAGAAGGTCCTGGACCAGAGCCGGCAGAAGCTGCAGGCGGTGATCGCCGAGCTCGAATCGCGCCAGGCCGGGTACGTGGAGGAACGGGAGCGTTCGGCCACGCGGCTGGCCAAGATGTACGAGGCCATGAAGCCGGAACAGGCCGCGCCCATCCTCGGCGCCCTGGAGATGGACGTGATCATCGAGATCATGACCCGCATGAAGGAGCGTCCGGCAGCCAGGATCCTGGCCCGCATGGACGCCGGCCTCGCCGCCCAGATCAGCACCAGGCTCAGCTCCCGGGGAGGGTCCCAGTGAACACGCCCCTGACCCTCGGCGCCCTCGGCGGCGCCGTCGGCCCGCAGGTCCTGCCCGGCGCGCGTCCGGCGGGGGCGGCTCCCGGAGCCGGTCCCGTCGGCGGCGACGAAGGCGCCGCCACCCTGTTCGCCAGCATCTTCGCGGCCCAGGCCGTGGCGGTGCCGGCCGCGCCGGTCCCGGCCGGTGGCCAGGCCGCCGAAACCCCGGCCGGGCCGCCCGTGTGGCGCCCGGCGGGCGGGTCCTCCGCCCCGGTGCCGTCGGTCCTGGGGCATGCGGGCCCAGACGTTGCCCAGCAGGCGATGATGCCGGCCGCGGCCGGTGCAGCCGCTGCGGCC
>JBHEPC010000034.1:0-3056 GCA_046260475.1 Candidatus Krumholzibacteriia bacterium
CCGCCGTCAGCACCGCCTCGATCGAGGTCAATGGAGGCCTCGGTGACGACGACATCATGGTGGGCTCGTCGGCCGACGTGACAGCCGCGACGCCGCTGGATCAGCTCGCCAACGCCGCCGCCCAGCCTGGCGCCACGCTCGACACGATCTACGGCGCGTTGACCGCCGCCGACACCGCCACCACGCCGCAGCGCCGCACGATCTGCCCGTAGGCCGCGCGGCGGGCGGACCGCAGGATGCGACTGTCGTCGTCGCCGTAGCGGAATTCCTCGTTGTTGTGCACGGTGGCGACCACGCCGCAGACGCCGCGCAGGGCCAGCACCAGGCCCCAGAAGTTGGCGCCCGGCAGGTGGGTCTGCACCACCTCGACGCCCTCCGCGCGGATCACGCTGCCCAGGCGGCGCAGGCCGCGGCCCACCGACCAGGCGAAGGCGGCCGGATTGCGCACCGAGGCGCGCACGAAGCCCAGGTAGTGGGTCCGCACTGCCGGGTCGATGCGCGCGCTCAGGGGTCCCGGGCCGGTGGCGACGATCAGGTGGGAGGCATGGCCGCGGGCGGCCAGCGCGCCGGCCACCTTGACCGCCAGATGCTCGGCGCCGCCCACGTTCATCGTCTCGATGAACTGGGCCACGCAGAGGGGGCGCCCGCTGCCGCCCCCGCCCGTCACGCGCCCGACCCGATCAGCACGCCGGCGATGGTCGCGGTCAGCCACGAGGCCAGGGCGCCGCCGAACATGGCCTTCAGGCCCAGGCCGGCCACGTCGGCGCGGCGCTCCGGCGCGATGGTGCCGATGCCGCCGATCTGGATGGCGATGCTGGAGAAGTTGGCGAAGCCGCACAGGGCGTACGTGGCGATGACCATGCTGCGGGGCGACAGCGCACCGGCTTCCCCGGCGGCCATCAGCTCGATGTAGGCCACGAACTCGTTGACCGCGATCTTGGTGCCCAGCAGGGCGCCGAAGGCGGGGGCCTCGCTCCAGGGCACGCCCATCACCCAGGCGAGGGGGGAGAAGACCCAGCCGAAGATCTGCTGCAGGGACAGGCCCAGGAATCCCAGCCCGTAGTTGACCATCGCCACCAGGGCGATGAACGCCAGCAGCATGGCGCCGATGTTCGCCGCCAGCTTCAGGCCCACGCCCGCGCCGCCGGCCGCGGCGTCCAGCACGTTGGCGTACTCGCGGGGCACCGCCAGGGAGACGGTGCCGCGGGTGGGGGAGTCCTCGGTCTCCGGGTACATGATCTTGGCCACGACCAGGGCCGCCGGCGCGGACATGACGCTGGCGGCCAGCAGGTGCCCCGCGTCCACGCCGAAGCGCACGTAGGCGGCCATCACCCCGCCGGCGACGGTGGCGAAGCCGCCCACCATGACGGCCATCAACTCGCTCTTGGTCATGGTCGGCAGGTAGGGGCGGATCACCAGCGGCGCCTCGGTCTGGCCCACGAACACGTTGGCGGCGCAGGAGAAGCTCTCGCTGCCGCTGGTGCCCATGGTCTTGCGCATGACCCAGGCCATGCCGCGGATCAGCGCCTGCATCAGGCCCAGGTGGTAGAGCAGGGCCATCAGGCTGGAAAAGAAGATGATGGTCGGCAGGATGTGGATCACGAACACCGTGCCGATGGGCACCAGGGCGCCGGTGGCCGAGTCGGTGACCTGGATGTACCCTCGCCCCGGGTCCACGTGCTGCACCAGGTCCTCGCTGGTGCGGTAGAGGTTGCCCCACAGGAACGAGGCGCCGGCGTCGGTGAAGGCCAGCAGGCGGGTGACGAAGCTGCGCGCCCCGGCGAACACCGCCTGCCCCCACGGCGTGCGCAGCAGCAGCACCGCCAGCGCGCCCTGCAGACTCAGGCCCCACAGGACCACCCGCCAGGGGAAAAGGCGCCGGTTGTTGCTCAGGGCCCAGGCCACGGCCAGCAGGACGGCCAGGCCCAGCAGGGAGACGATGTTCTGCACGTGTGAGCCTCCGGTGGGTGCGGGCGTTGCCGGGCATTATCGCCGGACCCGGGGCCCGGGTCCACCCGCAAACCGGAGACAAAGAGAGGCCCCGACCGCTGCCGGCCGGGGCCCTCGCCGATGCATGGTCTCAGTTGGCTAGCCGCTCCCCATCACTCGATCAGGGTGACCTTGGTCACGGCGACCGCCGGCCCGCAACGGAACTGCACCAGGTAGATCCCGGCGGGAGCGGACCGGCCGGTCCGGTCGGTGCCGTCCCAGCTCGCGGCGTGGTCGCCGGGCGTCGGGTCGGCTGCCAAATCCGTCACCAGCCGGCCGCGCACGTCCAGGATGCGCAGGGCGACCTGGCCGCGGACGCCCTCAGGCACCGTGTAGGCAATGGAGGTGATGGGGTTGAAGGGGTTCGGCACGGCCGGGCCCACCGAGGCCGCGGTCGCGGACGGGACCGTCGAAATCCTCGGGGCCGTGAACGGCTGGGAGTAGTTGCTCATGGGGGAGCGTCGTCCGAAGGCGTCCACCGCCCGCACGCCGACCCGATAGATCACACCCGGCTCGCCGTTCTGCACCCAGAAGGTATCGGTCACGCTGGTAAACCGTTGTGGCAGGCCGCCGTTGCGGGAAACGAAGACCTCGTAGTAGACGGCGGGTGCCAGGGGTTTGCCTTGGGCGTCCCGGGTCGGGCTGGGCGCCCAGCGCCAGGTGGAGAGCGTGGACGCGGAAGTGGCGGTCGCCGCGACGGTAACGGCGAGCACGACGAACAGGTTGATGGCGGTCTTCATGTCAGGTCAGCTCCTATGTGGGGCGCAGGCCTGGCTTGTCGGCAGCAAGAATTATACGCGAAATCTTTATATTAGAATTGATCGCAAGGGGGGAGCGGAAGCTGCACGGACCGGGTCGTTTACGGCGTCGGTGGATACATGATCTTGATATCTGCCAACCAGTTGCTGGCCTGGGCGCTGGACATTATGTCATCCAGGCGGAAATAAAGGAACCTTTGTGTCAAGCCAAGGAAGCTGTCAGCACGTCTGCGGAATCCTCAGCCCTCGCCGCTCCAGCGCACATCGCGGCGTGTCCGGCGGTGCCCGGATTGACAGCCCCGGACCCGC
>JBHEPC010000085.1:0-3798 GCA_046260475.1 Candidatus Krumholzibacteriia bacterium
CAGTACGGCCTGGCCGCCGGCTGCAGCGTGGACGAGGTCCATAGCGGCGCGATCAAGAAGCACGAGCACACCCGCGGCGACAAGGAGGACGACCGGGCCCGCCACATGCAGCGCCTGGGCGTGAACGCCGGGCCGGTGCTGTTCACCTACCGGGCCGACCCCGCGGTCAGGCGCATCATCGACCGCGTCCGGGCCGGGACGCCGGACACGGCGTTCGTCGCCGCCGACAGCGTGGGCCACACCCTGTGGCCGGTGTCCGCGCCCGCCGACATCAAGGCCCTGCAGGGCGCCTTCGCGGGCATCGACGCCCTCTACGTGGCCGACGGCCACCACCGCACCGCCGCCGCCTGCCGCACGCGCGACTTCCTGCGCGACCGCAACCCGGGCCACACCGGCCGGGAGCCCTACAACCACTTCCTGGCGGTGCTCTTCAGCGACGACGAACTCAAGCTCATGGGCTACCACCGCGTCGTGGCCGACCTGCACGGCCTGACCCCCGCCGCGTTCCTGGCGCGCGTCGGCGAGGTCATGGACGTGGCGCCCACGGACCGGCCCGAGCCGGAGGGCCACCACGCCTGGGGCATGTTCCTGGACGGCCGCTGGTACCGCGTGGCCGCCCGGCCGGGCACCTTCCCGGCCGACGACCCGGTGCGCAGCCTCGACGCCGCCGTGCTGCAGGAGCTGGTCCTGGGGCCCGTCCTGGGCATCGGCGACCCGCGGCGCGACCCCCGCATCGATTTCGTGGGCGGCAGCCGCGGCACCGCCGAACTGGAGCGCCGCTGCGGCCTGGACATGGCCGTGGCCTTCGCCTTCGCGCCCGCCAGCGTGGCCCAGATCATGGCCGTGGCGGACGCCGGGGCCGTCATGCCCCCCAAGTCCACCTGGTTCGAACCCAAGCTGCGCTCGGGCCTGCTGGTGCGCAGCCTGACCGACTGACGCCGAGGAGGCAACGCATGCTGATCCTGATCGCCGACGCCTTCGACACCGGCCTGGCCGACAAGCTCGCCCGCTTCGGCGAGGTGACCCGCGACCTGGACCGCCTGCCCGAGGCCGACGTGCTGCTGGTGCGCAGCAAGACGAAAGCCACGGCGGCGTTCCTGGCGCCGGCGCGGAACCTCAAGCTGATCATCCGCGGCGGCGTGGGCACCGACAACATCGACAAGGCCTACTGCGCCGAGCGCGGCATCACCGTCCGCAACACGCCGCGCAGCCCGGCCATCGCCGTGGCCGAGCTGGCGTTTGCCCTCATGCTGGCGGTGCCCAACCATCTGCTCGAGGCCCACGGCGGCATGGAGCGCGGACAGTGGCTCAAGAAGGAGCTCAAGCGCACCGAGCTGCACGGCAAGACCCTGGGCCTGGTGGGCATCGGCAACATCGCCCAGGCCGTGGCGGTGCGCGCGGCGGTCTTCGGCATGCGCGTGCTCGCCTACGACAAGTACGTGCAGTCCAGCGGCGTGGCGCAGATGGTCAAGACCCTGCCGGAGCTGTTGGCCCAGGCCGACTACGTGAGCCTGCACCTGCCGTTGACCGACGAGACGCGGGGCATGATCGGCACGGCGGCCCTGGCGGCCATGAAGGACGGCGTCGTGGTGATCAACACCGGCCGCGGCCTGACCGTGGACACCGCCGCCATGGTGGCGGCCCTCGAGAGCGGCAAGGTGCGGGCCTACGCCACGGACGTCTGGCAGAGCGACCCGCCGCCGGCGGACGATCCGCTGCTGAAGGCCCCCAACGTGATCAAGTGCCCGCACATCGGCGCCTCGAGCGTGGAGAACCTGTCCCGCATCGGCGACGAGTGCGTCGAGTGCATCGACGACTTCCTGGGAGGTGCCCGATGAACCGCGTCCACAACTTCAGCGCCGGCCCCTGCACCCTGCCCCTGGAGGCCCTCGAATCGGCCCGCGACGAGTTCGTGGACTACAAGGGGAAGGGCATGAGCCTGATCGAGATGAGCCACCGCTCCAAGGAGTACGACGCCGTCCACGTGGAGGCCACGGACCTGGTGCGCCGCCTCTACGGCCTGCCGGAGAACTACAAGATCCTGTTCCTGGGCGGCGGCGCCACGCTGCAGTTCGCGATGGTGCCCATGAACCTGATGGGCCGCGGCGGCAGCTGCGACCTGGCCCTGACCGGCTCCTGGGCCAAGAGCGCCCTGGCCGACGCCCGCAAGATCGGCAACGTGAACCTGGTGTTCGACGGCACCGCCGACAAGTTCATGACGCTGCCCGACCCCGCGGGCCTGCGGCCGTCCCCGGGTTCGGCCTACCTGCACCTGACCAGCAACGAGACCATCGGCGGCGTGCAGTGGCAGGACTTCCCGGACACGGGCGACGTGCCCCTGGTCTGCGACATGAGCAGCGACTTCATGAGCCGCCGCATTCCGGTCGGCAAGTTCGGGCTGATCTACGCCGGCGCCCAGAAGAACGCCGGGCCGGCCGGCGTGACCATCGTCATCGTGCGCGAGGACCTGCTCGCGCGCAGCAGCGACGAGCTGCCGGTCTACCTCAGCTACGCCGTCCATGCGGCGAAGGACTCCCTGCACAACACGCCGCCGGTCTTCGCCATCTACATGGTCATGAAGACCCTGCAGTGGCTGGAGCGGCAGGGCGGCCTGGCGGCCGCCGAGGAGCTGGCCGCCGCGCGCAGCGGGCTGATCTACGGCGCCATCGCCGCGGCGCCCGATTTCTACCGCTGCCCGGTGCAGGAGGGCTGCCGCTCCCGGATGAACGTGGTCTTCCGCCTGCCGAGCGAGGAACTGGAAGCCAAGTTCGTCGCCGAGGCCCTCGCCCGCGGCATGAGCGGCCTGAAGGGCCACCGCAGCGTGGGCGGCTGCCGGGCGTCGGTCTACAACGCCATGCCGGTGGACGGGGCCCGGACCCTGGCCGACTTCATGGGCGAGTTCGCGCGGACCCACGGGTAGGGGCGCGGCGGCCTCAGGACGACGAGAGGCGACGCCCGGCCGCGACCCGAGGAAGAGGACCATGGGACGTGCCTTCGAATACCGCCGCGCCGCCAAGGAGCGGCGCTGGGACCGGATGTCCAAGCTGTTCCCCAAGCTGGCCAAGGCCATCACCGTGGCGGCCAAGCAGGGCGGGGCCGACCCCGAGATGAACGCGCCCCTGCGCACGGCGATCCTCAACGCCAAGGCGCAGAACATGCCCAAGGACAACTTCGAGGCGGCGATCAAGCGCGCCGCGGGCAAGGACGCCGCCGACATCACCGAGATCGCCTACGAGGGCAAGGGCCCGCACGGGGTGCTGGTCCTGGTCGAGTGCGCCACCGACAACACCCAGCGCACCGTCGCCAACGTCCGCAGCTACTTCGCCAAGGTCGGCGGCCAGCTGCTGCCCAGCGGCTCGCTCGAGTTCCTGTTCGACCGCAAGGCCGTGTTCGAGTTCGCGCGGCCGGAGGGCACCGCGCCGGACGAGCTGGAGCTGGCCCTGATCGACGCCGGCCTGCAGGAGCTGGTCGAGGAGGCGGGCACGGTCTACGTCTACGGCGACTACACCGACTTCGGCAGCCTGGCCGCCGCGCTCGAGGATTTGGGAATCGAGGTGGGCAGGGGCAGCCTGCAGCGCATCCCCCAGAGCCCCCAGGAGTTCCCGGAGGACGAGCTGACGGATATCGAGAAGCTGCTCGACCGCATCGAGGACGACGAGGACGTGCAGGCGGTCTACACGAACATCGCCTGAGGGCGCTCAGGCCGATTCCAGCAGCGCCCGCGCCCGGGCCAGCGCCGTGTCGATGTCCGCGGTGACGTTCTCGCGCCCGACCAGCGCGTCCACGCCGGCCTTGTGC
>JBHEPC010000096.1:0-2672 GCA_046260475.1 Candidatus Krumholzibacteriia bacterium
CGCCGCACCTTGGTGGCGATCAGGTGGGCGTACTGCCCGCCGAAGTCGACGACGGCGATCTTGTCGTGCTGCATCGGTCCATCCCGCGGTTCGGGGCGGCGAGGGGAGGGCCGGGCCCAGAGGCCGCCCGGGGAGGCCCATAGATAACAAAAGGCGGGGGGATTCTCAACCGGGTTCGGGGCGCTCGCGCGCGGCGGCGGCGACCCATCGATGGTATACTTCCCGCGGCGGCGCAAGGTTCCGGTTCCGGGCGGGGGTCTGCAAATGGTTGTCAGGGTGATGCTTGTCCTGGTGCTGGCCAGCCTGACGGCGGAGGCCGGGCCGGCGGCCGAAACCGTCTCCGTCCCCCTGCCGTTGGCTGACCCTCCGGTCTTATTGGGCGATGGCGGCATCGCCGTGCTGCCCTTCGCCGCCGGCCGCGACCTGGCCGGCCTGACCGCCGCCGCCGTGCGCGTGCGGGGTTCGGGCGACTTCATCCGCAGCCTCTGCTGGAACTTCGGCGACTTCGGCGGCGGCCAGTGGACCTACCGCGAGGACGCGGGCCTGACGGCGACCGTCGCGGTCGACGGCACCGTGATCGCGACGGCGACGCTGCGGTTCGCCCAGGCGGATCATCCCGACTTCGTGGGCGTGAATTTCGACAGCACGCTGGTCTTCGCGGCGGGGGACTGGTCGGCCCTCGCGGACGGCAACGGCACGGTGGTCCTGGGCGGGCTCGATTGCCACCATGCCGCGTCCTACCCCGAGGCCTGCGCCTGCGAACCCTCGGCCGGCGTGCTGGAGGCGGCGTTCGTCGCGACCCTGGACGGCGACCTGCCCGCCGCGCCTGCCGCGTGGGGGGCGCTCAAGGCCCGCTTCCGCTAGGCCGTCCGGGTCAGCGTTGATCAGTGCCCTTGACCTCCCCGGTCATGGGCACGAAGCGCACCGGCAGCACCACCCGCCGGGTCAGCACCCCATCGGGCAGCTTCTCGACCACCGTCAGCCACTGGGTGTCGCCCTGGGGCCCCACGGGCATGACCAGCCTCCCGCCGGGCCTGAGCTGATCGATCAGGGCCTGGGGCACGCGCTCGGCCGCCGCCGTGACCATGATGCCGGCGAAAGGCGCCCGCTCGGGCAGCCCCCGGTAGCCGTCCCCCGTGTGCACCTTTACGTTGTCGTAGCAGAGACGGGTCAACCGCTTGCGCGCGGTCAGCGCCAGGTCGGTCACGATCTCGATGGTGTGCACGTACCCCTGGGGAAGGACCGTGGCCAGGACCGCCGCCTGGTAGCCGGAGCCGGTGCCCACCTCCAGGACCGTGTCCCCGGGGGCGATCCCCAGCAGGTCGGTCATCAGCGCCACGATGGTGGGCTGGCTGATGGTCTGGCCCAGGCCGATGGGCAGGGCGCGGTTCTCGTAGGCGGAGAGCTGCAGTTCGGCGGGAACGAAGAGGTGGCGGGGCACCGCACGCAGGGCCTCGTCCACCGGGCCGGACAGGCGGGGACGCCCCAGCACGTCGACGTTGCGGGCCACGTCCCGGCGCACGGCCTCGACCATGGCCAGACGCTCGTCGCGACGATCGTCCCGGGTGGGCCCGGGGCGGTCGCCGGACGGGGAACCGAACGAGGAACCGGCGACTGTACTCATGACCAATCCGAGCGCGATAATGGTTTGCGAGCGTTTGTCCATGGCTGCACCACCCCTGCCACGTTAACGCGATCGCGGCGCAGGGGCAACGGCAGCGGCCCCGAGGAGGCGGCCCATGACGATCAGGAACATCATCACCGCGGTGGCGGCGGCGCTGCTGCTGCTGGGAGGGACGGACGCCATGAGCGCACAGGACAAGACCGGCGCCGCGAAGCTCGAGACCGCCACTTTGGGCGGCGGCTGCTTCTGGTGCCTGGAAGCGGTCTACGAGGAGATGGCGGGGGTCAAGGACGTGGTCAGCGGCTACGCCGGCGGCCGCGGCGCCAACCCCACCTACGACGAGGTCTGCAGCGGCCGCACCGGCCACGCCGAGGTGGTGCAGATCACCTACGACCCCGCGGTCACCAGCTTCGGCGAGATCCTGGGGGTGTTCTTCACCATCCACGACCCCACCACCCTGAACCGCCAGGGCGCGGACGTGGGCACCCAGTACCGCTCGGTGATCTTCTGCCACGACGAGGAGCAGCGCCGCATGGCCCGTGACGCCATCGCCGCGGCGAACGCCTCGGGCGCCTGGAAGAACCGGATCGTCACCGAGGTGACGCCGCTGACCCGCTTCTACAAGGCCGAGGCCTACCACCAGGACTACTACGCCAACAACCGGGCCCAGGGCTACTGCCAGGCGGTCATCAACCCCAAGCTGGCGAAGTTCCGCAAGGAGTGGGCGCAGAAGTTGAAGAACGGGTCGTCCTGACCGGTGCCGTCAGCGCCGCTCGTGCCACAGGCGATGGCAGGGCGCGCACAAGGGCCGCAGTCGGGGCACTGGTGGACGTGAATCTGGATACTCGGGTCCAGCTTCCCCCGGGGGAAGGTTTCGGCGTTACTCATTGCCGTGTAGTCACTTGAGATCAGACTCGGCAACGCCTCCGCTAGCCGCTCACTCCCCCACCACCCCATCATCCCCCTCATCCGCCGCCCGCGCCTTCAGGTCCCGCAGCAGGCGCCGCACGTCCTTCACGCCGCCCCAGGTGAACCAGACGATCACCAC